>DHLT01000326.1 GCA_002405405.1 Ignavibacteria bacterium UBA4661
AGTGGCGATACCGACTCTGAGCGAGGAATAAAAGAACTACTCGCAATCTTTTTGATCTGATACTCTCCGGATGGATTGTAACTTTGCTTTTGCATAAAAAGCAGGACGCAAAATTAGCGTATGCTCTGCGATTATTGCGATGAAATAATCACATCATCATTCTTGAGGGTCAATACAATGAGTAAAAAATCTTCGTTCTATCCTGAAATTCGTTCGACCACTGTGATTGGTTACATCCGTGATGGTAAAGCGTGTTTAGGTGCTGATGGACAAGTTACGCTGGGGAATACCGTAGTTAAAAGTACAGCAAAAAAAGTACGCACCCTTTACAATAATACTGTTATGGTAGGCTTCGCAGGTGCCACTGCTGATGCATTTACTCTCATGCAAAAATTTGAAGAAAAACTTGAAGCTTATCGTGGTAATCTTTCTCGTTCAGCTATTGAGCTTGCCAAAGAGTGGCGTATGGATCGGTACTTACGTCGCTTAGAAGCGATGCTTATTGCCATGAATACCGAGCAAGCATTTATAATTAGTGGTACGGGTGATGTGCTTGAACCCGATGACAAAATCGTTGCTATTGGTTCAGGTGGAAGCTATGCGTTATCTGCTGCACGTGCATTGGCGGAGAATACCACACTGTCAGCACATGATATTGTCGAAAAGTCATTAACTATTGCAGGTGATGTTTGCATTTACACCAACACTAATATCACCTTGCTGGATCTTTGAGCTATTATACATTTCTACTTTGTGCTTGGCATAAGAACAAGACGGTGCTGCACATCACTTGTTTGATTACGATTGATAGGCATTTTGATATAGCCACCGGTACGCCATAGATTAATCTGGTCGGTATAATTTGCTGATATAGGCTGACCGGAACTGCCTCCGGGTAATATTGTGTAGCATACGGTGTCACGCATTGCACATACAAACCGTGTGGAAGCGCCTACACTTACTTCGAAAGGCTTGCGGAAATCCCATTGTGAACAGGAGATTGTAGTTGCATCGCCAACAACGGCAAAGTTCGTTGCGTTAACAACGAGACTAATTAATTTTTCACCATAGGATTCTGTTCTCATTCCAAAAGGGTGACGCAACGTGAGAATATGACGTTTACCGTAGAGCCACTCACGAGGATTATCCGAACCAAAATCATTTGTGAGTTGCTCACGTGTTTCCGCAAAACTTCGCCGACAAATATCCTCGAATGTTTCTTGTGCGGCGGTGCGCTTATTATCGAACCACCATGCACCTTTGTCGGGATGTGCGATGAAATCCATGAGAATACGATACGGGATATTCGTGATGAAGGTGTACAATCCCAGGGATACATTACCAAGATCATCTTCAAAGATATTTGTAATGATGCGCTCATACAGTTTGTTGAAAATCATTGCTTGTGATTGGTATGGATCAATCGAAAAATCCCACTGTTCCATGAGTGCGAGTATTTCTGCACTTTTGGGGTCAATACCACCTGCACTTGCTTTGATAGCATTGATAATACGAGGCATCAATTCACGTGCAAAAGGTGAAATGGCATCAGTCTGCATAATTATCGCTTGGTTAACATTATAGCCATAGTACTGCGTTAGTAATTCAGTGATGCGTTGTGCTCGTGAAGGCGGTTCCATTAACGAAGAAATATAAAAAGGTAGATCACGCGATGGTTTATTATTTGCTGTCACAATAAATTTTTTTGGGGGATTTAGTTGTGTTGGAAGAGCATCAGCAGGGCGTATACCTTGCCATTGATGGTCGGCTTCCCATCCTTTGCGAGGAAAAAGACCATGCGGCGATCCAACTGATCGAATCGGAATGGCACCAGCAAGAGCGACACCGATATTGTTAGCTTTATCGGCATACGTAAAGTTTAGGCTTGGTGTTTTTTGAAAGCGAGTTGCTTGAACAAAGTCATCAAAGTTTTTCGACTTATTTATTTGAAGAAAGCAGCGCGGTTCATCAGAAACAAGATGACCTGTCCATGAAAAAGTTAGAGCTAATGTGTCAAACATGGGGCGAGTAATGGCATCGGCATCACCATTGCTAAGGATATCTTGCCCATGACGTAAAAGATGATAATCGGAAACGATTACGCTACGCTCGGTCATTCGATAGTCAATAATTGCCGGAAGAGAGTCTTTCACGCGAATTGTATCACGAAGCAAACGCACTTTTTGCCACGTGCCATCAGGTCGTAAATAGTTGCGTTGTGCACTGTCTAATTTCTCGATGAAGTAATCACAATCATCTGCCATCATATTGGTAATTCCCCATGCAATATTGTCATTACGACCAATAACTACAAAGGGCAAACCCGGAATAGTCAAACCTATAATGTTGGCTGAGGGTGAAGAAAGATGTGCTTGATACCACCGTGCAGGTAAACCCAAGGTGAGATGCGGGTCATTTGCAAGAATAGCACCTCCATCTTTTGAAGTATGTACCCACGAATTACTTCCAATTGCAGTGCCATTGATACCAAGAAAACTACGTACTGATGACAACTCGTGAACAATGTTGTGATAAATCGACGAGAGTTGTGAATGTGTTTGAATTTTTCCGATGCGAGTAGCGGCGGCTTGCTGTACTACGCCGGAATCAGCTCCAGTTGTATTTGGTGTGTTGGACTGGAGAATCGTTGGTGCCGTATCAGGATAACCGGGAATGAGTTCTTGCGCTCGCTCAGAACCAATTTGTTGTGTTAGAGCACCAAATGCAGCATCTGACCAAAATGAAAGATTGAGTTCCCATGCCATCATACGCATGATGATTAAACAGTCTTGAGGAGTCCATTCGGTAGGAGCATAACCAAGAGCTTCAAACTCAAAAGGAAGATTATCGCTTTGAGCAATAAAAGCATTGATTCCTTGAGAGTAGGCGGTGAGAGCCGCTTTTGATTCAGACGAAAGTTCTTTCCATAATGTTTCAACAATTACAGAAAGTCGTAATGTTCGCAGAAACATATCATACTGTAGAGTTCGTACGCCGAAAATTTCGGAGAGCATACCTCGTCCTGCCCGGCGTGTGAAATCCATTTGCCACAAGCGATCTTGCGCATGGGCATAACCGATTCCAAACCACATATCATGATCATTTTGCGCAACAATATGTGGTATGCCGTACTCATTACGTGTGATTTCCATCGGCATGGCAACACCCTTTACCTTAAGAGTACCATCGATAGTAGAAAGCGAATGCTTGGCAACTAATGTGGAAAATAGAGCAAAGCAAAGTGTAAATACTCCGAGCGAAAGGAGCGAGCCGATAACTGTTTTCTGAATACTCGTCATTAAGAAAGCCACCCTTGTTCACGATACCAATGAATAGTTTTAGAGATACCTTCTTCAAGTGTTATCTGCTGTGAATAACCAAAGTCTTCGTGTGCTTCTTTCGTCGAACAAATCCAGTAGCGCTGGATAATGTCTTTACCTTTTTCAAAATCAAGTACAGGAGGTTTAGATGCAAAGCGTCCAAAAAAACCGGAAATACCTGCAATACCCATGACAACACTGTGGGGTAAGCGAAGTTGAAGAACAAATTTTTTATTTAGGATTCTCTTTGTAATTGCCGTTATTTCAGGCCATGTGTAGAATTCATCGGAAGAGACAAAATATGATTTGCTGATGGTGTTTTGACTTTCCGCCGCCATAACTATACCACGAGCTAAATCTTCGACATGCACCAAACTGACGTATTTCGTATCAAAACCAATAAGTGGAGCTAAACCACCGTGTACTGCTTTAAAGTAATCGAATACAGCAGTATCACGTTGCCCATATACTGCAGGTGGACGAACAATAGTAACCGGTAGTTGATGTTGTAGTGCAAAAACTTCTTCTTCTGCTGCTTTCTTACTTTCACCGTAGCGAGTAATGGGGCGACACGGTGTTGTTGATGTTGCGGGCTCTTGCAGGGAAGGTGCAGGTCCAACAGCAGTTTGACTGCTGACATGTAAAAAACGCTTGACAGATGGATTTACTTGCAAGGTTGCATGAAGTAGGTTGCGTGTACCGATTTGATTGCCTTGAAAAAACTCTTCTCGTGTGCGTGCAGCTGTTACACCGGCAACATGTACAACAAGGTCGACATCACGTACGGCACTCCGTAGTGAATGTTCATGAGCAAGAGATCCTTCAACTAACTCAATGGACTTTTGCTGGAGTAAAGGTTGTAACCATTTTGTGTCGCTTGTTTTGCGTGCAAGGCACCGAACGGTATATCCTTTAGAAACTAATGCTTCGGCAACATGGCTTCCAACAAAGCCGGTCGCACCAGTAAGAAATGCAAGCATAATGAATGAAAATGCAAATGAAAAAAATGAGCTGAGGAGTTTAATCTAATGTGAAACTAAGGTTACGAATTCCAAAAAGCTGAGCAAAACCTTGTATTGCTTCGTCATTGAGATCAATTTTTTTAATGCCTGACTGATATCGTTTGAGAAGATTTCCTTGCTCATCATATACGCTGAAATACATGTTATACTTGCCCTTGTATCGTTCAGCAATTTGCGCCGCTTGTTCGATTACTTCAGGTTGAACGGTATTTCGCTGCACAGAAATACGTAAACCCTTTGCAAAGAGTGCTGGTGTATCGGTGAGAGGAATAATTTGATCTGCCATAATTTTAAGTGAGTCACT
>DHLT01000303.1:0-1671 GCA_002405405.1 Ignavibacteria bacterium UBA4661
GACACTGATCGGTGAAAGCGGAGTACGCTATACGGCTCATATTCCCTCCGATGTTCGTTTTGTCGATGTACCGCCTCTTGCCCAACGTAGTATTGTGCTACCAATGTGGTATTGGACAAATCCCCGATATACAACAACTATTGCAACACCGGAAAAAATTGCAAGGGTTACATTAGACACGACAGGACTACTGGATGATGATTATTTATCTGACAATACTCTTGTCTCTTCATTATTCAAACGTCCGTTCGAGATCGGTTGGTGGAAACGTTATGACTCTGCAAAAATCTCTGATGTCTATGGTATATCCATTCGTCCGACTGCATGGTATTTTGAAAATGGCGGCACTCAATTTGGTCTTCGTTTCGATGGCTCTGCCGATGGCGAACGGTACCAAACGACATTGGGAGCATACTATAATCTACGTACTAACAAAGTCGATTGGCAGGTTGGCTTTGAGGATGAATTCGCTGTTTTAGGCAGACTTGCCCGTATTAAAATGCAAGCATATTCAATGGATGGGGCTGACTATGGTGGTATTCACCTGACAAAAGATTATCGTCCGGATCGTTATACAACTGTATCAACGGAAGTGTTTACAACATCTTTTGAAATCTTCAATATTGCGCGCACGCACCCACTATTAGCTCGATACAGAACACCACAACCTGCTCGACAAGGGATGAATGATAATTTTTTCTATGCAAGTCCTCTTTCCTCGCTTGCTTTCATGAGGGCAATGGCTCAGTATCAGTATCAATCTCCATCTACTGCTCTCACGGCAAAACTTATAGTCGCTGCACAGGAGCGTAGTGCTGGATTGCAATCGGTTATTTCACTTCGCCAAACACTTTTCAGCAATATACTCGAGAGCAATATTCCCCTTCGATTCAATCTGCTCAGTGTACTCGGCACGACATATCTTCCCGAACAACAACAATACTCGATCAACGAATTACCGATTGCCGATCAAATCAATAATATTCCTCTGCGGAGTATGGCATTTCTTGCCTCCAGTTATAATGTTCCCATAGTACTACCTTTTTCAACAATGCTGGTTGGAATACGGGCGGGATTGAGTCAGTCTCTGCATACGGGGAATATTATTCTTGGGGACATGACTTTATCAAATGTTGGCATCAGTATTCCCGTACTTGGAGCACTGCGTCCTGCACTATATACAATAGGCGGGGTTATAGCTCGTGCAATTGATGCGCCCTATGTACAGATCTTGGAAAGTGGAATATCAGTAAAAGTGAAACTGGCTGATATACTTCCTTGGCAAGGTTTATTATGGATGTTTAGCGAAGAAACATCGATATCGATGTATTATCCTCTGTACACATATTCGTCGAGTACAACAACACCAGTAATCAAAAATATTACTGTGGGAATTAGTGTAGGGATGCCCTAAGAGATTTGTCAATACCCGTTTATTGTAGCTTATCCCCCCAATATTGAACCTGCCGAAGAACAACTTCATTTCTACAGAAACAAAACCATGGATATGTCCTCCATTATTGGATAAAGTTTTTCGCCCGATGTAAAGAAATCGTAAAATATCCCTTGTTTGTACGTGGCATTTTAAACGTAAATTCGTATCTGGTTTAGTCGTTTACAAGTCGTTAATGACTCTTTTCGGACAAATTTGCACATTATGCAATCGGCTCA
>DHLT01000303.1:1852-3285 GCA_002405405.1 Ignavibacteria bacterium UBA4661
GGGGACACTTCTTTAGCCATTCAAGGGAATACTTTAGTTTTTTTCGTTGTGTTTTTCTTTATCCCATCTTGTTTCACTTTTTCCAAAGGGAGCGTATGAAACGCTTTTTACTTTCTTTGGCACTTGTACTATGTCCTGTGCTCGCTTATGCACAAGGGGTAACAACAGGTGCTATGACCGGTAATGTGTATTCGCTTGAAGGCGAAGCTGTACCGGGTGTCCGTGTTGTGGCAAAACACTTGCCATCGGGTACTGTCTATGGTGCAGTATCCAATTCGACAGGTCGCTTTACATTTCCGGCATTGCGTGTCGGAGGTCCATACCAAGTAACGGCAACCAAATTGGGCATGAAACCTGATGTCAGCGAAGGCATCAATATTCAGCTTGGCAAAACGTTTAATTTGGCAATTGTGATGGTTGATGAAACTGTCAAATTGTCGGATGTCGTTGTTACCGCGAAGAAAAATGCTATCCTTAATAGTGAACGTAGTGGCGCAGCAACGAACATTAACAAAGACTTAATTCAACAAATGCCGACCTTATCACGTTCGATTGGGGATTTCACACGTGCAACTCCTCAAGCAAATGGTTTGTCATTTGGAGGACAAGATGCTCGCTTCATTAACTTCACGGTTGATGGATCTATCTTCAATAATAACTTTGGTCTTGCATCATTACCCGGTGGACAGACGAATTCTACTCCGGTATCATTAGATGCTATTGAAGAGTTGCAAATCAATCTTGCGCCTTATGATGTTCGCCAAAGCGGGTTTGTGGGTGCGGGTATCAATGCAGTAACTCGTCGTGGTGATAACGATTATAAAGCATCTGCTTATTTCTACACTCGGAATGAAGGTCTGCTGGGTAAAACCGCTGACACAAATATTATCAATCGTGGCTTGTTTAATGTTAAGCAGATTGGTTTCCGCGTAGGTGGTCCAATCATAAAAGACAAACTTTTCTTCTTCTTGAACGCAGAACAAGAAACACGCACTGATCCGGGACCTGCTTTTGTTGCTTCAACACGTGAGTTGCGTTCAGGTTCAAATGTTTTTCGGTGATATTTACAATCAGGCGCAAGCTATATCTTGGCTGACTCTCTAAATCGATTACGCGACACCCTCATTAATCGTTTTGGCTATGACCCCGGCACATATCAAGACTATAATCTTGAAACATAAAGCGAAAAGGTTGCAGCTCGTTTTGACTGGAACCATGACGAAAATCAAAAATTCGGTATCCGCTTCAACTACCTCCGCTCGTATCGTGATGTACCAATGTCCAGCTCAGGTGGTGTGAATGGTCGCAATGGCAATCTTTTTGCGATGAATTTCTCAAATTCAAATTATCGGATCAACAACAACATCTATTCAGTTATCGCCGAGTATAATGCCACCTTTGGTACAGAATGGTCTGTGAATGCTCAAGCTGGT
>DHLT01000136.1 GCA_002405405.1 Ignavibacteria bacterium UBA4661
TTACGCAGGTGGTTGTTACTGTTCCGGCGGGAACAAGCACAAATCAAGGTCATCTTTTCGTGCAGAATGTTGCCGGTACAGCCGCATCGGTGATCTTAACGATTATATTGCCACCGACTATCACGAGTGTTTCTTCGCTGGTAACAACAACACGACAAACACTCACCATTGCCGGTACAAATATGGGAAATCTCACGGCGGTGCGATTCTTTGGTACGAATGGTGTATCAGGACCAATTCAAAGTCAAACACTCACGCAAGTGGTGGTTACAGTACCGACAGGTATTACGGCAACCGGTGGCTCAATTACTATAACAAATATCGCCGGAAGTGCAACATCAGCAGACAATGTCGTCATCGTTGCGCCACCGACTATTACCGCACAATCGGCAACACAGCTTGTGGGTGGTACACAAATTACGCTGACGGGGACGAATCTCGATCGCGTCTCAAGCGCGCTCTTTTTGGGGAATACGGGTACGCCGGGTACGATTGTGTCGCAAACGCCAACGCAAATAGTGATTACATCGCCACTACAGATACTTCAACGTTCGGGTGTTATTGTGGTGCGCAATATTGCAGGGACAGCCCAATCGCAGAATATCACGGTGATTGCTCAGCCGACCATTACGAATGTCGGTCCTCTTCCAACCTATCCGGGGCAACCACTGACCATTACCGGAACAAATTTTACGGGTGTGAATGCCGTGAGATTCTTCGGACCTGACGGAGTAACAGCGAGTGTGGTATCGCTCACGGATACGCAAATCAATGTTGTTGTGCCGATTGGCGGTGCTCAAACAGGACAAATTGTTGCGAGTAATATCGCGGGATCGGTATTCTCCAATGTTATCAATCTTTTGCAAAGTCCAAGTATTTCAGGTGCGCCTGCATCGGCAAGTATTGGCGATACGATTACGATTACAGGATCAAACTTTGATCTTCTTCGCTCGGTACGCTTCTTTGGTGCAGGTGGTGCCGCAGGTACAATTCTTTCGTCGAATTCCACACAAATTCGTGTCCGTGTACCATTGCAAGGTATTACAACAGCCACAGGTCAAATTTTGGTCGAAAATCCTGTTGGTGTTGGTCTTGCGCCCATACAAACACGGCTCTTTGCACCGCCATTTGTTGCACGCATTCTTGTTGGTGGTGCAACACGTACTTTGGTGCGTGAGGGCGAAACGGTAACAGCTGTTGGCGATAATCTCGATCAAGTGCAAGCTGTTCGTATGTTTGGCATCAATGGCACACCGATACCATTTTTCAACACACAAGGTACGGTATCGATTCAGTTTGTTGTTCCAAGTGGTTTATATGGTCAATCAGGACAAGTTGCGTTAGTAAATCCATTGGGAACAGGGCTGACTCCAACGATTACCGTTGGTCGTGTACCAACGATTACTGGTATACAACCTAATACTTTTGGTATAGGCGATACCTTAGTGATAGCAGGCAATGACTTGCAATTTGTAACAGCAGTGCGCTTCTTCGGTACAACGGGTACAAGTGGAAGAATTCTTTCGCAAACAAGCACAAGTATGTTTGTTGTTGCACCGCAAGCAGCAGGATCAGGTCGTGTGGTCGCAGTTAATGAGCTTGGTACGGGGCAGTCGCCATCCGATGTCGGTTATCGCCCCGTTGCACCGGGTCCGCCGATCATAGGAACGCTTAGTAATCTGACGACAAGCTCTGCGACATTGTTGTTCACAGCCCCGACTACGGGTGGAGTACCGACACGTTTTGAAGTCATTCTTACACCTAATGGAACAATTTTGCCGAGCACGATTACGTTTAGTGGAAATACTCCATACCTTGTGCGCTTTGCCGACCTTGCCTCCGGTACACGCTACACGGCACAAGTACGTGCTGTGAATGCCGGTGGCGCAAGCACTTACGCCAGTGCTAATTTTGAAACGGCACTTGCCGGCGGTCCGGTAAATATTCCGACAGCCCTGCGTTTAGTTCAAGCAGATGCAAGCAGTGCGCGCATTGCGTGGAATGCTCCTCTTGGTGGCGGTACACCCTCGCGGTATCGCATACAGAGTCGTTGGATTGTTGATCCGCCAGTACAAGGGGCAAGTCCATCGACACGTGATCTGTCGGAGGTTACCGTTGATCGATTTAGCAATGAGGCACAACTCTCGGGATTGAATTTTATACAATCGATAGGAGTATCAACAAATTTTGGATTTTTTTATGTTGTTTTTCCTCGTACTGTACCAGTTCGTTATGAATTCCGCATTCGTTCGGAGAATGCCGTATCAAGCAGTGCTTATACCGATTGGATTGTCTTACGTACGCCGCCCAATTCGCCCGGTGCACCGACCGTGCTTTCAGCGCAGGACATTACAACAACATCTTTTATTGCACAGGGTAATGTTGCTGGCGATCAGTTGCAATCGGTTGATATCGCGCTCTTCAGTTCAGAGAATAATTTTACTCAGCCCATTCAGAGCATTACCATTCCTCGCACGACTGCGGGGCAGATTCGCCAAACATTCACAGGTATTCGCAATGGTGTGAATTACAATTTCACCATGAGTGCGCGCAATCTTGGCGGTGTAAGTCCTGTGGCACGCTCTGCGAATTTTACAGGATTACCTAATGTTCCGGGTGCACCACAATTGCTGACAACAAACAATCTTCGCAGTACCAGCTTTGATGCAAATTGGTTAGTCTTGCGTGGTTTGGGTGGAACACCTGATGGTTTTGAAGTTCAATTGGCAAGCGGTGAGCAATCGATTGATAGCGGTCGTGTTACCCAGATTGTAGGAGCAGGTGCTGTTCGTAATACATTTATCGGGCTAAACCCCGAATTATCATACCGTTGGCGTGTTCGTGCATACAATAATAATCAAACGGCATTCAGTGCCTGGTCGGATATCCTTAATGTCAATTTAATTGATTTCCGACGTCGAGATTCTTTAGCATTGGTTCGGATTTTCCGCGAAGGTGGGGGTACGAGTTGGATCAACAGCCGCAATTGGAATACAATAGTGCCGATTGACTTGTGGTATGGAGTTGTAACTGATGGTGGACGTGTAATTAGTCTGGAACTGGGCAACAACCGACTTACGGCACTTTCGCCAGATGTTGGCCAACTTTCTGCTCTGCGATATTTGTCCGTGTGGGGTAATGCACTGACTTCTCTGCCTGATTCGATTGGTGTTTTGCGAAACCTCGAAGAAATTGAAGCGCACAACAATCAACTGACGGCATTCAATGTCAATCTTGCCGGCATGAATGCGCTGACTGTTTTGCGACTCAACAATAATCGAATCAATTCGCTTGGTGCGAATGTTTTTTCGGTATCATCACCGTTACGCGTGGTTCGCTTAGACAATAACAATTTCTCAGGGAGTTTCACTCAGCAGATTTTCAATTTGAATGAAGTTCGTATTGTCAATCTCGCCAATAATGCTCTCACAGGTTTTGCGGGTAATGTCGGCAAATGGCTGTATCTAACGAATATTAACTTGAATCGTAATCAATTGACGGCTGTGCCTAATTTATCCAACAATTTTTTAATTCGGCATTATAATGTTGCACAGAACCGCATCAGTGCAAATGGATTGAGTGTCAATGCTAGTTTGAATATTCCTCGCGTAACATATATTACCGATCCGCAAAATGTGGCAATCATTGCAGGACAGTCCACTGCACAAGATGATGATGTGACTGACATGCAAACCATGCCTAATAGATCAATTGTTGATCCGCTTGCCGGTGTGCTTAAAGTCGATGGTAGTGCTGCAATGCGCGCTTATCCGCTTCCGGCTCGTGATGAACTTATGCTTGACATAGTGATGCCGCAAAGTGGGCTTTTGCGTATGACCATAACTGATAATCTTGGTCGAGTTGTACGTGAACAAGCTCTTTTGATAAGAGGTGAGTCAGTTACAACGTTTAAACTCGATGTGGGTATGCTAACTGCCGGACAATATACGATTGCCTTATCGAATGATCTGGCTATGCGACAGCCGCTTCGTACTTCATTTGTTATTGTACGATAAGGAGGTGTACTATGATTTCGAACCATAATTTTTGTTTTCAATATCCAGTCATTCTCATGAAAAGCAGAATCCATCATATTACTCATACGGCACTCACAATGCGTGTCGCTCTTGTTTGCGCGGCAATCATGATGACATTCTGTTCTCTGAATGCGCAAGTACAAGTAGTCCGTCAGCGGGCTGTAGCGGTGAGTTTGCAGAATATTAATGATGTAGCTGAAAGCACAACATTGTTTGAGTTAACTTTACGAAATGCCGGAGCTACTGCAGTACAACTTCGAGTAGGCGGGGAGCTGAGTACGAATAACACTGTGGTTATGCAAACAGTATTGAGTCGTGCTCCGTTGTTTACATTACAACCCGGAGAAACACGGATAATTCTTGCTCATGATGTCTTTTTACGCGGAGCTGTTTCAGGCGCAGTGCAGACAGATGCACCTGTATTTCCAATCAGTGATAGCTATCAAGTATGTTATCGTGTTGTTGATGCCGGTGGGAATGAAGTACTGCCACGTACCTGCATTCAAGCTGAACAACCACCGAAGATTGATGTAGCGCAAGCACGGTGGCAGATACGCAGGATATTAGGTTTTGAAGTAACGATCGGCACGATTATACAGACTGATGGTGGAAGTTTTTTGATCAGTGGCCGCTTGTCATTGCCAAGTAATAATGTCTTTACAGTGCCGACAGGTCGAACAGTAAACTTTGTGAATGCCCTAATACCTATCGATCAATTATTAAGTGGTGCAACAGATGTAGATCCATCGGGTGGTCAGTTGAGATTAGTAGAAACCGAAATGCAGTTGAAATAAAATGGATGGTTGCCGGTAACCATGAGCAATACTCAAGGATTGACAGTACGGCGCGAATTGGGAATAGAGGGTCGTCCGGGGGCGATCCGCGAGCCGATGTTTGTCAACATGAATACCCTCTTGGCACAAGTACCGAATTCCGGTGTAACTGGCGATGTCCGCTTGCAATTAAATTTAGGTGAAACATTAGCATCGGGCGGGGCGAATGATATTCCCGCAATAATCTCTTCGGCACGCCTAACGATTGCACGGGGCTGGACGATTGGTAATGCCACCGATGCCCGCTGGCGGAGCAAGGGTTTGGATATAGGGCAATTGCAAAATCCTATTGTAGTGGTTGCCAATGACAGTATGGCTATTACAGCGCAGTATCCGATTCGTATCGATGGATTCGACATTACGGCATTCAATATCAGCTATGTTTTTCGGCGTACGGGTGGGTATGATGACCGCGTAACAACGAAGGAATCAAATACAAATATCGGCAGTCGAATTACTATTCGTTTCAACGAAGGTGATATTACGAATGGTGGTTTTACGTTCTCCGGTAGGATGACATTGAATGCGCAAGGATTCACAGATCCCGTGCGTTTCAGCATTGCCAATATCGTTTTTACACGTAATAATAACCAATGGGTCATCGGTGTAACGAATTTCAAATATGAACGAGCGGATGCAGGAAGAATTTCATTGTATGCGAATAATAATACTGATTTTACCTTTGCCCGCGACCAGCAGGGTGTCTTTTTGATTACGGGACGAGGAACATTCGGGTTGGGTTTGCCACGAGGATTTCAAGTGGGCGTGCCGGTTAGTATGAAGTTTAGTGGTACGGGGGCAGTTGAAGCGACAATGACCCAGCGCATATTCTTTGGCGTACCAAATCGCAAAAGTTCTGGCAGAGGTAGTGAAGCGGGCGATCCGGGAACAGATGTCAAAGTAGAAGTAAACTACATAACTTATAGCTCACCAACCAAGCGCGATGTCATG
>DHLT01000256.1:0-2220 GCA_002405405.1 Ignavibacteria bacterium UBA4661
GCAAAAAATTACCCGAAGGATTCCAACGTTCAGAATTCCTCTTGGAGCATGGCTTTGTCGATATGATCGTCCATCGCAAAGACTTGAAAAAGACACTCTCTCAACTCATGACGATGATGACAATACCTGCGTAATTTTTTCTCTCTTTTGGTAAATTCTCTAGCATTCTATGGCAACAACAACAGAACAAAAAACAGTTCATATCATTGGTTTTCCTTCCGATCTGGGTGCAGGTCGGCGCGGTGTTGATATGGGTCCATCGGCAATTCGTTTAGCAGACATCGCTACTAAACTTCAAGAGATCGGCTATGCTGTTCAAGATGAAGGTGATTTAGAAATCAAGAATAGTGAAGTACAAGACCTTTATGCACCGAATCTACGTTATTTGCCGGAGATCGCCCGCGCATGCAACGAGTTACACTCCTCCGTTCGAACAGTACTAGATAGTGGTGGTTTTCCTTTGGTTTTGGGTGGCGATCACTCAATGAGCATTGGTACCATTTCAGGTGTTGCGGCACACTGCAAAGCCAATAATAAACGCCTTGGTGTAATTTGGGTTGATGCCCATACTGATATCAACACACCCGATACAACACCTTCGGGGAATATTCACGGAATGCCGATAGCAGTTCTTCTGGGCATGGGTGCACCGGAACTCACCACGATTGGCGGCGATTTCACCAAGCTTGAAGCACGAAACATTGCTGTCATTGGTGCACGCTCCATCGATCATGGCGAGCGAGTAACCATCAAACAACACGGAGTACCTGTTTACACGATGTTTGAAATTGACAAGGAAGGTATTTACTCCATTGTCAAAAAAATTATCGACCACTTCCGCGATCATGTCGATCATATTCATGTCAGCTTTGACTGCGACAGCGTTGATCCTACGGTCGCAAGCGGTGTCGGTACACCCGTACCCGGTGGCTTGTCCTATCGTGAAGCCCATTTTATCATGGAAGCCTTAGCAGAAACAGGCATGGTTGGTTCGATGGAAGTTGCAGAAGTGAATCCAATTCTTGATACGATGAATGCTAGTGCACATTTTGCCGCAGGTATTGTCTGCTCATGTATGGGTCAGCGCATTTTGTGATATGTTGCAGTATGTTCCATAAGGCTGATTCGCCTCTTTTTATCCATGACTATTTCCCAGATCGTATGCGTTCACGATTGTTCATTTTTGTTCTTTTGTGCTGTGGTGTATTGGGCTTATCCTCTTGCGGTATATCAAAAGAGGAATATCAAGCCGTTATAAAATCGCGTGATTCCTTGCAATTGCTCTTCAATGCCGCAGTACGCGAGAATAGTGATCTGCGAGCACAAATTCAGAAAGTCCAAACAGCATTGAAAGACTCACAAACAGAATATAATACCCTTGCCGACGATTTTAATCGCTTTAAGCAGACGAGTTCACAAGAGTTTCGTAAAGTAGTTGAGACATTAGAACAAGCGCAAGCCGGCTTGCAATCGCGCGATCAAAAAATAAATGAAGCCTTTAATAAACTCAATGATGCCTCAAATAAACTCAAAGATGCTTCGACGAAATTGCAAGATGCTTCTTCGCGCTTGACGGAAAGTGAGCGCCAGCTGAAACAACGTGATTCAGCCATGAATGCACTGAAAACAAATCTTGATAAAGCTCTGTTTGATTTCCGAAATAAAGGTTTGAATGTGGACATTCGCAATGGAAAAGTCTATGTTTCATTGTCGAATCAATTGCTCTTCAAAGTTGGCAGTACAACAATTGATAAGCAAGGTCAAGATGCTCTCGCAGGACTTGCCCAAGTCCTCCAAGCACAGACAGATGTGAATGTTTTGGTCGAAGGACACACCGACATTCAAGCAATCACCGGTGCTGGGCGATTTACGGACAACTGGGATTTGAGCGTTCTTCGCTCCACCGAAGTCGTGCGCTACCTGACACGCAATGGTGTCGAGCCACAACGGGTTACGGCATCGGGGCGCGGCGAATTCTCACCACTTGACAGCAACAAAACACCCGAAGCATACGCTCGCAATCGGCGTACCGATATTGTCCTGACACCGAATCTGCAAAGCGTTTTTGAAGTGATAAAATCACAGAAGTAATCATCTTTTGAATCTATAAAAAGCGAAAGGCAGAACCATCATGGCTCTGCCTTTTTTTTGGGGGGATATGCAAAAATAATCAGTGGAATTGCCGCGCCGCGCCCACAATGACGAGGGGAAAGATGCAAC
>DHLT01000256.1:2395-8504 GCA_002405405.1 Ignavibacteria bacterium UBA4661
AATGACGAGGGGAAAGATGCAACCAACATGTAGGGGTGAACTGCTTGCACTGAGGTTGTCGAAGTGTGTGTTCGCCTATGCAACTATTTGTTTTTTGGAAACCGTTCGCTGAGCTTGTCGAAGCGCGGTGTCCTCGTTTCAATTGTACGCTTCGACAGGCTCAGCGAACATTTTTATTGATGCGAGGGCAATGAGATTGCCGCGCTTCACTCGCAATGACGATTGCGAATGATTCTATCGTTAAGAAATACATATCATTGCAATCTCAACCTACAATCTCACTGACTGGTTTGCAGGATGGCGAGTCAATCACAACAAGAGAATTCATACCCGCAGAAAAGTTATCTTCAAATAATGTGATTTTTTACACGAAATTGGTTCGTATTTTGTGATTTTTATCACATTCCTTAAAGAAGTGATTGTATGATGTTTTTTAAACGTACAGCTCTTACTCACTTACGAGCATGGCAATCACGCACTGATCGCAAGCCACTCTTGTTGCAAGGGGCGCGACAAGTTGGCAAAACTGCTCTGCTGAAACACTTTGGTGAAGAGGCATTTTCTGATGTTGCGTATTTCAACTTTGAGGTGCAACGCTCCTTGCATAGTCTATTTGCAGAACAGACTACCATGCGTACCATACTCGATACACTATCGATATTGCATGGTCGCCCTCTTCAGCCACACACAACGCTGATAATTTTTGATGAAATTCAAGAATCGCCTTCTGCGCTCCGATGGCTCAAATACTTTGCCGAAGAAGCACCGGACTACGCTATTGCAAGTGCGGGATCACTGCTTGGCATTACCTTAGGGCGCGAACGTACTTTTCCTGTTGGCAAGGTTGAATTTTTGACGATTAATCCCCTTACTTTTTTTGAATATCTTGATACGGTCGAACCCGCGCTCTGCAACTATCTTCGGCAGATGCAAATGATTCAACCAATTCCCGATATTCTCCGCGAGCGTTTGCTCAATATGTTTCGCACCTTCCTCTTGACAGGTGGAATGCCCGAACCGGCGCGCATTCTTGCCGAAACGCACGATATTACCCATGCCGAAAAAACTCTACGCGATATTCTCATGGCATATCGATTGGACTTTGCAAAACATGCACCCACCAAAGACAATCCGAAAATCACGTATCTGTGGGATTCACTGCCGGCACAATTGGGGCGCGATAACAAGAAATTTCTCTATCAATCAGCAAAACCGGGCGCACGCGCACGCGAGTATGAAGATGCTCTTCTGTGGCTTGTGCAAGCCGGATTAGTACACAAAGTGTATCGCACCGTAAAACCTCATTTACCACTCTCGGCGTATGATGATCTCACGGCATTCAAGCTCTACGCACTTGATGTTGGCATTCTCCGCATCATGGCGCAATTGGATGCACGAAGTATGCTGGAGCGCAAACCGCTTTTTACCGAATTCAAGGGTTCGCTCACGGAAAACTATGTGTTACAATCTCTGACAGCGCAATTTCCTATTCCCTTGCGCTACTGGACATCGAATGCGCAAGCAGAAGTTGATTTCCTGCTCCAACATCAGGACATGATTATCCCTATCGAAGTAAAAGCAGATGAAAATATCCGCAGTAAAAGTCTGTCCGTGTATCATCAGCAATTTCAGCCACCAATCCGCGTGCGGTTTTCTTTGCGAAATCTCTCCTTCGATGGTGGTCTACTCAATATCCCGCTCTATTGTACTGATGCTACGCAGAACTTGATCGATGTGTGCGGGAGTATGCTTTCCGTTGCAAGTATCCCAACGCACGAAAGATGAATATAACCTACTTGCCAACAGCCATCTGTTTGGCAGGTGGTTTTCGACAGCAATCCGATTCGATAAAAATTGTACCCGCAAATGTTACCTGATGAACTTTGACATCTAAACGCCGAACACCTGCATACTGAAAGTACATCGAACGATCATACTCTTGTTGCTCACGACTCGATGGATTGGTGCGGTCGATCTGCTCGCCTTTCATCAGTAGAATAATTGCACGTGAACCGAATTTTTTGCGATACTCCTCCACATCGCTTTCCTGATCGGCAAAAAGTATCATATTCTCTTTTTCGAGTTGGCGAAAAGATTTGTCTTTGCGCATCCGTTTGAGAATTTCCTGATACCCGAAGTAGGCACGAAGCTTTGAGAGCGTGTCGTTATTGTCCGCTCTTGACATATCGCCTGCCTGATACCCGCCAAGCCAAGCACCGGACTGCACTTGCACATGCTCTAAAGATATTTGTCGGCTTGCAGAATCATAGCGTCCTGCTACATAGCGCACATGTTCGTGTTGTTTGTCAAGCGGAGCGTATCGCACCGAAGGATGAATCGGGCGAAAATCGCTCAAGGCAATAATCTCAACAATCAGACGCTGTGTAGTGTCTTTGGTACGAGCGCGCCAACCCAAAAAGCGTGGAATCAAGTCTTTGGTCAAGCGCGAAGCCATCTCATCGAGATCACGACTGACTGTTGCGGCATAGTCTGCATACTTCGTACGCTGTCGCGCATAGAGCTTTGTATTGACCGGCTCGGTTGTGCCTTTTTTTGCACCACCATAAATCGAATTTTGCGGATGTAATTCGACATAGCTTGCACCATTATTTTTTGCTGAAAGTACGCTCAAGTGTCGATTGATATTCTCTTTGGTATTTACTTCCCAAAATGCTGTTTGGTAGTACGGTACACGCTTATCAAAGCGGAGTGTATCATTGATGGTAGCGTAAGTACATTCGGGCTTGACCACAAAGGTAGGGCGAACAAAAATCGTATCGAAGATACGTAGTGTATCCGGCACTCTACCATTGCGAATGAGATTTTCAAACAGGAAATAACCCGCCATGCGTGTTTTGAGCGATGCGGCGCGCTCTGTAAGATTTTCAATGAGAACACTGTCATTCCCGCCACGCGACACTGTGCGAAGCGTAACAGTGCTATCACGTAAAATTTTCGTGCGTTTTTCGGTCATTTGCACCATGTAGCTTCCATTGGGCAGAGTCTCAATAATTTTAGGCAAGGAAAACTTTTTACCAATGCCCGCCGTATCGGTTTGCGTCAAAACTCGTTGAAGTAGAACTTGCATATCCTGAGGTGTTACCGTCAGAGTATAGGTGCTGTCGTATGGCGAAACAACTTCTCTGTAGGCGATATTTTTTACCACAGTATCTTGGCGAATGTACTTGCGCGACACATAGCGATACATGAGCGAATCACGATTTGGCAAACACTCGACAGTATTGTAGAGTGAACCACCTTTTGCAGTGTATCCGCGCAAACCGTCATTGACATTAGCAATCACAAAGGATGTTTGGCGTGTCGAGATGGTGTACGCCGTATCGCCACTACCCGCTTGCGAAGCAAAGAGGAGTCGTCCGGTCGAAGCCGCTCCGGTTGTTTCTGCACGTCCGGTTGTTATCGAGATTTCAGGCGATGGCACCGGACTTGCGGGATTTGTTTCATCTACCAAAGTAACAGTAACGATTGCCGGCACAGGGATTGTAGGGATACATGCCAAATTCAACTTTTCTTGCCATGGCAATTTGTAAATATCAAACCCACCAACATTCTTGATCGGAGCCGCAGGGTCGGCAATAGCGGTGTCACGATTTGATGCAAAGTACACATCGAATGGAGGCACTTTGCCGATATGTGGTTTTGGAATAAATGGAAACCACTCATCGGATTTTACGCGATTGACTTCGCCCGACAGTGCGCGAACTCCTGCACTATCAACCGTTACGATTTGGCGTGTCCAGTCTATCGAAAGCCCAACTGCATAGATGTCAAATTCACCATGCCGATCACTTGCAAAAAGCAGTTGAGGCGTTATTTCCGAACAGAACAGATAGGGCGTGTATTCTTGGCTAATGGTATTGATATTACTTTCTTTAGTAGAGCGTAGGAGATCTGTTTCGGCAAAGTTTTTTACTGCCGACCATGACCACTTCCGCGATGCTTTGTCGTATCGTCCAAACACATAATACAAGTCGGCATTGCCGTAGTACCGCTCGCCGGAGGAGAAAACATGCTCACCATTGCGATATGGCATACAATACCCCGCAGTATAGCCCGCAGTATGCTTACCATATTTGTAGCGGGTTTTTCGTTCAGAGGAAAAAACAAGCAGAACCGAGTCGCCAGCAAAGTTTGTTCCCACGGTCGGGCGGCTATCCCAAGCAGAAGAGTTAATTGCCTCGCCTAAATTCTCTGCACGAATTTTGACAGAGTCGCGCTTACCTGAGGCACTCATGAGTGTATCGGTGAGAAAGAAATAAACATCACTCCCTCCTACTACTTTACCCTCACGGCTCAGTTCGTTGCTCGAAACTGTCATACGCACTTCTTTGGTTGGTTCGGGTGCATGACCCGTAGCAAAAAAACCAAGCTCAGCCGTAAGGAAGGATACAGCACCGTCATTGAAAAGACGGCGCGTAAAATAGAGCCGTCCATCTTTATCAGCTTGTAATTTCGAATTGATATACCACCGATATACGGTTTCGAGAGTATCTGAGTTACGAGGACCACGTTTGGATGTGAAATACAAAGAGGTTGTATCAGGCGAGATGAATGGTGCATAATCGTCTGAAGGCGAATTGACCAACAGACCAAAATTACCTTTGGGAAGCACTGAGGGCTTTGTGGGAACACTCTCTGTCGGTTTTGTTTGCGTTATTTCTTTTGCACCGGAACACCCGGCAATCACACCCAAGACCGCACAGAGAAAAGCAAAAACAGATAGCCAATAGCATGAACGAAAAAACAGTAGTCGCATAGCGTGTAAAAAAGATAACATCATAAAAAGTCGGAAGAAATAGAAGAGCTATAAACTCTTGATAAAGTGCACCATAGATTATGGAACAGTGGGAACGGGTGGACAACCGCCACTCGGAATTGCTTGAGCAAATTTGATTGTTACACGCTGAAGAAACGGTGTCGCCGTACTTTGGCGCACATCCTCGATGAGCAGAATAAATTCCAATCCATTGATCGCACGATAGTAGTAGTAATCACCCACAGCGACTTCGATATCGGTTGTTTCAAATTGCCGAATGATCGACTGACCTGTTAGCGTACTGCCCGCACCTGTGAGAATAGTTTGCAGTTGTGAGAGCAACGCCGTTGTATTGTTGGTGGTAAAGACTGTACCACCATCGGCTGAGAGAACCGTCCATTGTACCGTACCAACCGGTGCATTAATCGTTTGAGTACGGCGATTGGTCATGGTTGCACCAAATGCCGATGCAATGGCACTAATTACTTGCACAGCAGATTGCGATGGCAGAATATCTCGCACACGTTGTCCAAACAAATTAGCATCCGCAGAAAATGCAAATCGACGAGGTACACCCGTAAGCAAGGACAATGGTTCGGTAGAGGTCGCAAGTGGTCCTTCGAGCGTACCGCCAAAACGAAGCAAAGCACGCGCATTAGCAGTTCCCTGACCGCCTGTACCAATAACAATGATGTCGCTATTGAGCAAAGAATTTTGCGGATACTGTGTGGTCATGCGCAAGCGCAATGTTGTACCAATGATCGGCACCTCGCGTGTCAGTGCTTGACCATTTTGAACACGAAAATCATTCGGCAAATCGCCGGAACTTTGGATGTCCGAAGGAAATCGATATGTATGCACCGAATAGTCAGGTGCAGGCACGGTTGTAAATGTTGGATTGAATCGTGTGATCGTTACTTCACGGACACGAGTATCCACATTCGTTTCAAACACAAATTCCGGGCAACAACTTGTCAGGAATCCTGCACTGATGAGAATCAAGAGAAAGCGCATAGAACTACGAAGAAGAAATGGACGATGATTAGAATGTTACACCAAGTCGGAAGCGAAGCATATCAATACGCCGAACCGATGGTAAATTGGAGAATCCGAAGGCAACACGCTCTTCGCCGATAGCAAGCGAACGGTAGCCAATATCGAATGCTACATCCATACTGCGCGACACGGGAATTTCAAGACCTGCACCAAAACCAAAGGTGAGAGGTAGCCCCATATTGAAATCGATTTGCCCGTTCGACTGCAAATAATTCACATAGCGAGCGCAGTCATTACAGTTAGGATTCAAATTAAAATTCAAGGCATTGCGCGTAG
>DHLT01000257.1:0-2270 GCA_002405405.1 Ignavibacteria bacterium UBA4661
TATTGCATTGTTGCAATGATGAAAAGGGTATATTGTTCTGCAACCTTTGTTTTTTGGGGTAATTCAAAGATTAATGCGATGAAATTTATTTGGCTCGCTTGTTGTATAGGAGACAGAGTACTCGACTTACTTGTCTTACTTTTTCGGAGATCACTGCCATGCTGACTTTGTGGAAATCCTTGAGCGTTCGGAATAAAATTATTCTTCCTATTCTGTGCGTATCCGTTGTGAGTGGTATTGCCATTTTTGCTTTTACGTACACCATGTACAAAGATGCAGGTACACGTGCCCTGATCGATAAAGCACGCACCATGGTACTAGCCGCAGAAAGTGCACGTGAGTTTACTGCCGACCAAATACAGCATAATGTTTTTCAGCCACAACTGACATCGGTTGAAGATGTTCTACGAACAGTACCCATTTTTGCGGCGATGGAAATGGCGCGCAAAAAAGCGGGTGAACTCGGATACACCATGAAAACACCCAAATTTTTACCGCGTAATCCTGACAATACACCGGATGAGTTTGAAGCAGAAGCATTACGCACATTAGAGCAGAACACTGCACAATCCGAATATTGGAAAATAGACGAACAGAACAATACTGTACGGTATTTCCGAGCCATTACTTTGACACAAGAATGTATGGAATGTCATGGCAATCCATCGCAATCAATGGCACTGTGGGGGCGTGAGGATGGTCGGGATATTACGGGAGCAAAAATGGAAAATTGGAAAGTCGGCGAGGTACATGGTGCTTTTGAAATATCTATGAAACTTGATGCACTTCAAGCAGATGTCCGTTCAAATGCTTCTTTTCTTGCCTTTATTGTTGCTATTTCGACGGCATTGATTATCCTGATTGCAGTTTTTGTGGCAAAAACTATGAGCAGATATCTTAGTCAGCTGAAAGATGCTTCGGTGCAGGTTGCCGCGGGTGATACGAATGTTCAAGTCGAATTGCCGGTCAATGATGAAATAGGGGTGCTGAGCAGATCATTCAATGCTATGGTGCGAAACATTCATCAAGCAATTCAAACTGCTCAACAAAAGGGTGAAGAAGCCGATCGTGCCGCATTAGAAGCGAATGTTGCTCGTACCACCGCCGAAAAACAAGGACAATACCTTGCCGAAAGTGTAGACACTATTCTAAAAGAAATGAGTGAGTTGGCGCAGGGAAATTTGACAGTTGCTTTGAATGTCAATGGTTCTGATTCGATTGCAAAACTCTACACGGGTTTTAATGATACCGTGTACAATATCAATGATACACTCAATAATGTAAGCGAAACAACCCAATTAGCTCGTAGTGCAGCAGAGCGCATTGCCTCAAGCATTCATGAGATGTCCGCCGCTTCCGAAGAGCAAGCCCGCCAAACGCTGGAAATATCAGGCTCGCTGGACAATCTGTCAGGAATCATTAAAGCTAATGCTCTTCGCACCACAGATGCTGCTACTCAATCAACGCAGGTTACTGCTTCGGCACAAGAGGGCGGACGTATTATGCAGGCTACCATTGATAATATGAACAAAGTCAATGTCATTGTGAATGACTCGTCGTCAAAAGTGCAAGTACTGGGTGAGAGCAGTAAAGAAATTGGTGAAATCGTTGCTGTGATTGAAGAGATAGCTGATCAAACCAATCTGCTTGCACTGAATGCGGCAATCGAAGCGGCACGTGCCGGTGATCAAGGAAGAGGATTTGCGGTTGTTGCAGATGAAGTAAGAAAGTTAGCGGAGCGCACAGCAAAAGCAACGAAACAAATTGCAACGATGATTAAACATATTCAAGATCAGACATCGTCGGTGGTGGTCTCCATGCAAGAAGGAACAAAAGTTGTGGAGTCGGGAACATCGCTCGTTGAGCATACATCACAAGCACTTGCTGAAATTATCAAAGGAGCAGAGCTGACTTCAAAGCTTATCCATGAGTTGGCAGAAGCCGGCGAGCGACAATCGCAAGATATTGCTCAAATAGCTTCTAATCTGGATGGTATTACAGCAACAGTGCAAGAATCATCAGTCGTTAATCAAGAAATTGCGGAGTCTGCCGCCCAATTGAATACGATTACGGAAAACCTTGATGCAATGATGCGGAAGTTCCGTTTGAATACGGCTTCTCAAGAGAATGAAAAACATATGTACGACGGTGCTTCTGATACGAAACAATTAGTCGGTGGATATTATTCAAAACGTAGCCAACGACAACCCATCACCAAAGGAACTGGCAAGCAACTGCGCGAGTACAGTCATTACTTGTCGTAAAGAAGA
>DHLT01000257.1:2407-2609 GCA_002405405.1 Ignavibacteria bacterium UBA4661
TCATTACTTGTCGTAAAGAAATGTCTGTATTGGTTCTAACTCGTCAATTTTTATCGATCATCATTCGGGAGAAGAGAAATGTTGCGGAATTTTAACATCAGTACTCGCTTACTCTTTGGTTTTTCGTTTGTTGCCTTTATCATCTTAGTTAGTGGTATTTGGCAGATTCGCCAAAGTGCTGACTTAGTTGAGCAAAATAATG
>DHLT01000257.1:2776-4156 GCA_002405405.1 Ignavibacteria bacterium UBA4661
AGCAAAATAATGCCATGTTCGATCAAGGTATTACGCCGATGAAGCACCTTAATGAAGTAACAGAGTCGTTCTTGATGATTCGCGTTAGTCTTCGTGAAGCTCTACTCTCAAATGACAATGGTCGCAGGCAACACTATATTGCTGAAGCATTGAAATATGTACAACTCAATCAGCAAGCAACACACCGATATAGCCAAAGTGTACAAGCACATGAGGCAAAGATTGCAATACAACAATACCAATCCTTGTTTGCCGAATTCTTGGAAAATGGCAAGCAAATCATTGACCATACCAATCAGGGTGATACAGAAACAGCACTAACATTGATTCGTACGACTTGCATTGCCGTGAGTGAAAAGATTACGACACAACTCAACAAGATGTCCTCTAGTACCAAGGATAATCTTGCACATCAACGCATGCAGGCACAGACAGACTATCTGTGGACGAGAAATATGCAAATAGCACTCATCATATTCGGTGTATTGATTGCTATCGCGTCCGGTACAATCATTGGACTTTCGATTACACGCCCTTTGTCGGATCTTGTGCGGGCAACGCAAGGATTTATTGCAACAACCCGTGCACAGTCAGCTGATCATGCTCATGCAGATGTAGATTGGAAAGTGCTGATGAAAAAAGACTATGGTGTCAATGAAATAGGTAGCTTGTTTACTGTGTTTTCTGATATGACGCATGATATTGAACAAACAATTCAGGAGGTGGAAGCACAACGGAATCAAGCCAACGAGTATTCTGAAAATGCTAAAACCTTACAACACAAAGCAGAACAGTTACATACTATATTGCAATCAGAAATCGAGCGTATGTTAGACAGTGTTGAGCGATTTGCCCATGGCGATGTAACGTCAATCGTTGTTGATGAATACCAAGAAGATTCTGCTCACAACGAACAGTCGGTCATGCAAGGGCTATTTGCAGAATACAACCAAGCATTAGTGAATGTGCGCAGTATGATTGTGCAAATTCAACAAATCATTGCTGAAGTAGATCAGGTTGCAGAGCAAATTTCTGCCAGTGCGGAAGAACTTTCAACAGGTTTTCAGGAGCAATCGGTACAAACAGTACAGATTTCAGCGGCAATGGAGCTGATGTCGAGTACAATTACCAATAACTCGATGCTCGCAGTCAGAATATCGAATGATGCCGCAGCTGCAAATCATGATGCAGAGGAAGGTGGAAAGCGCATGCAAGAAATGGTGAAAAACATTGATGAAGTGTATAACGCAGTTTTACATGTATCAGAGGAGATTCGTCATCTAAGTGAGAGTAATCAGCACATTGTTGACATTGTCAATGTTATCAACGAAATAGCCGATCAAACGAATTTACTTTCACTGAACGCCGCTATTGAAGCTG
>DHLT01000257.1:4287-5637 GCA_002405405.1 Ignavibacteria bacterium UBA4661
CGCCGCTATTGAAGCTGCCCGTGCCGGCGAGCATGGAAGAGGTTTCTCGGTCGTTGCTGATGAGGTACGAAAACTGGCAGAACGAACACAGAATGCAACAAAAGAAATTGCCGCTGTTGTAACAGCTGTGAATAAGGATACTACTTCTACTATACAGTCTATGAATACCAGCAAAACTCTGATGATTCAGGGGCGTGAATGCGTAGAACAAACAGCACAGTCGTTTCTTGGCATCATTGATAAAACAGAGCAAGTTGCACAGCTTATTACACAATTGGCAAGTGCAACAGAAGAACAAGCCATTGCAGGAACTGAGGTGGCAAAAAATGTAGCATCGGTGGCATCGGTTGTCCAACAGTCGGCAACATCCATTTCAACGATAGCGCAGAACATTGGTAATATGACAGAGCAATCGCGTAATGCTCGTGATCTGATTATGGAATTTCACACAGATAATGAGTCTGAATACAACAACAAGAATATTGTTGCGCCTATACGGAATCGTTTAGCAGCATAGATAACTTGCAACGAGATATTTTTATAGAATGAGTTTCGTAGTCTCGACAAGAGCGATAAACAATGAGTAGGTAAAACATAGACCAATCAAGGAAAGAATAAAAGGAGCTTTATATGCACACGCAAGACATCTATCTGAGCAATGCTATTAGCGTATATGACACTAGAATTGACCGATACACATATATCAGCACGCAGTTTGATGTATGCCAACAGCAATATTTGCAATTCGAAGATGTTAATCTGCCCATATTTGGAACTCTTTGTCCTAAAGAGGAAGCCGAGTGGGCGTTGCATATAGCCGAAGTACCTCGTTCCATTGAACATATTATCAAAGTGCAGGTACATGATGCCGAAGGTAAAAAGTATCTCTATCAGGAAACGCGCAGGGTACTGTGTTTAGTTGGGTATTCAATTATCGAAAAAATCATCAGTGTGTTTGCCTCTTCCTCAGAAAAAGAAGAGGATACACCTTCTGAAGAACCACCTTTAGAAGAGGTCCTTTCTACGTTTATTGATTTTGTTCCTCTTGTTCAATCGCTCTTAGGTCGTAGTGAGCAAGGTGTTATTGTGACGGATATTGCGGGAAATATCCGTGTTGCCAATGAAACGGTCTTTGCATTCTTTGGCTTGGGCTATCGTTCATTTTTCGGTGAAAAAATTTGGAAAATTTTCCCACTGTTTTCTAATCTTAAAGACTCTTTCTTATCTCGACCGAGGGTTACTACGAATCCGCTTGCCACGCGAATTCGGTGGGTAGAGTTTTTTGTTCCGGCTACACGATGGCTGCAAATCTAGTGCATTCCGACATCCTTTGGTTTTACATTTATCTTG
>DHLT01000222.1:0-5002 GCA_002405405.1 Ignavibacteria bacterium UBA4661
TGAATTTCAACGGTTATTGAAACACTATGTCGGCAGCACTACACCTTTGTATCTCGCCGAACGATAGTCGCATAAATACGGAACGCGCATTTATCTGAAGCGTGAAGCTTTATGTCCCACCGGGGCACATAAAATCAACAATACACTGGGGCAGATTCTACTTGCCAAGCGGTTGAATAAAAAGCGCATCATTGCAGAAACAGGTGCGGGTCAGCATGGTGTTGCAACTGCAACGGTATGTGCGCTGATGGGCATGGAATGCGTAGTGTATATGGGTGCTTTGGATATCGAACGCCAAAAACCCAATGTCGAGCGTATGAAAATGCTTGGTGCGACGGTGGTGGCAGCTACTTGTGGGAATCAAACACTCAAAGATGCAACGAATGAAGCAATGCGCGATTGGATTCGCAATCCGATTGATACGCATTACATCATCGGTTCGGTGGTCGGTCCACATCCATTCCCTGATATGGTAGCACGGTTTCAATCCGTGATTTCTGCTGAAATCAAGACGCAATTACAAGAGCAGTGCGGACGAAATACGCCGACAGCTGTGATGGCATGTGTCGGTGGAGGCAGTAATGCTATCGGTGCTTTTTATCATTTTATTGATGAACCGCATGTGCGCTTGATTGCCGCGGAAGCAGCAGGTCAGGGTATTGCTACCGAACATTCCGCTGCTACTATTGCATTAGGAAAGCCCGGTGTCTTGCATGGCAGTAAAACAATGCTCATGCAAACTGCCGATGGGCAGGTGGTTGAGCCATATTCAATTTCTGCGGGATTAGACTATCCCGGCATTGGTCCTGCACATGCACATCTTCATGCCATGAAGCGTGCTGAGTTTTATTCTGCAACCGATGCCGAAGCGGTACAAGCAGGACTCCTTCTCAGTCGCTTGGAAGGGATCATTCCGGCTCTTGAAACTGCTCATGCCTTTGCATGTTTGGAAACGATTTCCTTCACGCCCGATGACATTGTTGTTATCAATCTTTCGGGACGCGGTGATAAAGATTTACAGAGTTATCAAGCATTTTTAGCACAGCACCATGCAGAGCAAACACAGGAGAATACTGTATGACAACTGCTGTATCAAATCGCCTGACAAACACCTTCATATCAAAGAGCAAGAATATCCTATCAATATATTTCACAGCAGGGTATCCCTCATTGCATGATACCGTAACGATTCTGAAGGAATTGGAAAGTGCAGGTACGGATATGATCGAAATCGGTATACCATTTTCTGATCCTATTGCCGATGGTCCTGTTATTCAACGAAGCAGTGAAATCGCTCTGCAGAATGGTATGCCTCTCGCATTACTTTTTGAGCAGTTACGCTCTATTCGCGAGCAAGTGCAAGTTCCGATTATTCTTATGGGATATTGCAATACCATGTTGCAGTATGGAGTAGAATCCTTCGTTGAACAGTGCCACGCTGTGGGTGTCGATGGTGTGATTATGCCTGATCTGCCACTTGATGTTTTTCGTGATGAGTACGCAGAACTTTTTGCACGGCATGGGCTTTCTATGATTTTTTTGATTTCTCCTCAAACACCCGAAGAGCGCATTCGAGAGATTGATGCCGTGTCCACAGGTTTTGTCTATGCAGTGTCGTCTTCTGCAATTACCGGTGGAGCATTGCAGGCAAGCACGGAGCGCACAGCTTATTTGGAGCGCATTCGTGCTATGCAGTTGCGCAACCCATTGATGGTCGGTTTTGGCATTCACGACAAACAATCCTTTGAAGATATTTGTACGTATGTGCAGGGTGGGATTATTGGTAGTGCTTTTATCAATGCACTGACATTTTCGGCAACACTTCATGAGGATATTCAGCAATTTGTTACTTCGATTCGCTCATAATTTATTTTCATTTTTTCATTTCAAATTTCAAGGATTTTTATGATCGTTCATTTAGAGCAAGGTATCAACGACCACGCAAAGCAAGGTATTATCGCCACGATTACCGAAGCAGGATTTAAAACCAATGAAGTGAAAACACAATCGGCGCATTACCTTGTGTGCATTGGCAGCCGTGATGTGGATTTGCGCCGTGTCGGGTATTTGCAAGGTGTGAAAGATGTATTTCATATTTCTGATGCCTACAAACTCGTTTCGCGAAAATGGCGTGTTGAGCCAACGAGTATTGATCTAGGAGATGGTGTACGTATCGGTGAAGGTTCGATGGCAATCATGCTCGGACCATGCTCGATTGAAAACGAAGAAAAAACACTTCACACTGTACAGCATCTGAAAGAGCAGGGTGTGCGTATGATGCGTGGTGGCGTTTTCAAGCCGCGGAGTTCACCGTATGCGTTTCGAGGGTCAGGGATTGAGGGGTTAAAGATGTTTCATGCGATTTGTAAAGAGCATGGCATTAAAATCATTACTGAGGTCATGGAGATCTCACAAATCGAACCGATGTATCCTTATATCGATGTTTTTCAAGTCGGTGCACGTAATAGTCTAAATTTTAATCTGCTCGATGCACTTGGCAGTACGGATAAACCTGTGATGATTAAGCGTGGAATCTCAGGTACGATTGAGGAACTACTCTACTCGGCAGAGTATGTGTTTTCGGGTGGGAATGAAAAGGTTATTCTCTGCGAGCGCGGTATTCGTACTTTTGAGCGTGCGGCACGTAACACCTTTGATGTCAATGCTATCCCTATTCTTAAAGATAAATCACATTTGCCGGTTGTCGTTGATCCGTCGCATGGTGTAGGTATTCGGGAGTATGTGATTCCTATTGCTCTTGCGGGTGTGATTGCCGGTGCCGATGGTGTGATTGCTGAAATCCATGAACGCCCCGAAGAGGCATTATCCGATTCCCAGCAAACCTTGAGTTTTCAAGAGTCCGCTATGCTGATTAATCGTGTGCGCAAGACCTTTGATTTGCGTCAAAGTTTTAATGTGTAATGCAGGCGAGAGAACACACTATGGTTATTCGTCTCGGCTTGAAAGCGCAAAATTCTGAGGTTATCATTCATATTGAACAGGGCAGTGTACGCACATTGGCTCAGATGATCCCTCCACAGTATCATGCTCATGCAATTGTTCTCCTCACCGATAGTACTGTTGCCACACTGTATGGCGATATGATTGTTGAGCAATGCAAAGATTTTGCTCGTTGGAAAGGAGTGATTACAATTCCTGCCGGTGAAGCATCAAAGTCGCGTGCGATACGTGATGCGATCGAAGATGAGTTGTTTGCCCGTGAGTGCGGACGTGATACATTGCTTCTTGCATTGGGTGGTGGTGTCGTGGGTGATCTGGCAGGCTTTGTTGCGGCAACATTTTGTCGAGGCATTCCTTTTGTTAGCATTCCGACAACGCTCATGGCAATGACCGATAGTGCTATCGGCGGTAAAACAGGAATTAATCATGCCAGCGGGAAAAATCTTCTTGGTGCATTTTATCATCCGCATACGATTGTGATTGATCCTCAATTGCTCGATTCTCTACCCGATGCTGAATTTATCGGAGGTCTTGCCGAAGTGGTAAAATATGGGTGTATCGGTGATGAACAGTTGTTTGCTTTATTGGAAGAATCATCATCAGATGTTCTTGCGCGCACACCGGAGATTATTCAAGAATTGATTATTCGATCCGTATCGCAAAAAGTGCAGGTCGTCAGTCATGATGAAAAAGAATCCGGCTTACGTGCCATTTTGAATTTTGGTCATACCACGGCACATGCACTTGAGCAACTGAGTCACTATAAACTTGCGCATGGTTTGGCGGTGTATCAGGGTATGGTTCTTGCAACACATCTTTCTTGTCGCAAAGGACTCATCACGCATGAGCAATGCAAGAGGATTCTTCGTGTGATTGGTATGTACAATATCGTAGATAAGGATGCTTTGCAGACTCGTTCTGCGCTTCATGCTCTGCGAGAATGTTCAGCAGATGAGATTTGGCGTGCCTGTGCAAACGACAAGAAAAATAGTGGTGGAAATCATAAATTCGTTTTGCTTGAAACAATTGGTCGTGCTCGTGAACCTTTGCCTATCAGCAAAGAAGAATTTTTTCAAGCCTACCATGATGCTGTGAGCATGCCATAATTTCTTTTCGCTGAGACACTCCATGCAACTCTGTTTAAGCATATTGCCCCATACACCCGAAGAACTCATAATGCTTTTGCAACGTGAGGAATGCTTAGTGTGTGATATCTTGGAAATTCGATGTGATGGCATGACGCTGTCGCAGTGGAAAACAATTGATGTAGCAGTAATCAAATCCCAGATCCAATGCCCGCTCATTATCACTGTGCGGAGCCATGCTGAAGGTGGTTTACTTGCCTTGTCGCCGGAACATCGTATTGAAATCTATCGTGACTGGATTATTGCAGGATGCGAATGGATCGATATCGAATTTGCTAATGTTAATCAGATACTGCATTCACTGCCATTAAGCGATGAAACAAAATTGATTTTGTCGTATCACACTTCTTCTTCCGATCTGTTTCGTCTGCATACTGTCGTAAAAGAGATTCTTGCCGAGCAACCTGATTGTGTGAAGGTGATTTTCACGGCACATACAATTGAGGATAGCGTAAAGGTTTTGCCACTCATGCAAACATGTCAGCAACATGGTGTCGCATATGTTGTTCACGCTATGGGTAAGTTCGGTACACCCTCGCGCTTTTTGGGTGCAATACGTGGAAATGCTTGGACGTATTGTGCACTTGATGCCGATTCTAAAACGGCAAGCGGACAAATCACGTTGAGCATGGCACGTGATGTATATCGATTGCAGGAATTACCTGAGCTCCAGCCAAAAAAACAAGAGAGCTTGAGTTTGTTTGGTTTACTTGCCAATCCGACTGCTCACAGCAAGGGTATTTATTTGCATAATGCTTTATTGAGAAAGCATAACAAGCCGGGTGTTTATATCAATTTTACTGCTCCCAATGCCGATTCATTTCTGAATGTATGGCAGACAGTTATACAAGGGATTTCAATTTCTATTCCTCATAAAGAAAACATTATCGATCATG
>DHLT01000222.1:5155-9386 GCA_002405405.1 Ignavibacteria bacterium UBA4661
TGTGGATCCTTTCGTGTACTCTGCATATGCCGCCAATACATTGATTCGTGAGGAACAGACCCTGAAAGCATATAATACGGATGTTCTTGCTGTGCGTGATATTCTGAAACCTCATAGTACAATGCTTGATACCGTACTTGTTGCTGGTGCCGGCGGTACAGCAAAAGGTGTTGTTGTCGCGCTGAAAGAAGTAGGGGCAAAGCATATTGTTGTATCGGCACGTGATCTCGAAAAAGCACAAGCATTTGCCGAGCAATATGACATTGAAATCTATGATGGTACTCAACAGCCAACATGTTACATCAATACAACGCCTGTCGGTATGAAAGGTACTATCGGTGAACATGCGATGCCACCGTCAGCGGAGTGTTTACGACCGGGCATGGTCGTTTTTGATGTTGTGTATACACCTCGACGTACACCATTGGTTATTCATGCAGAAGAGCTGGATTGTACGGTCTTAAGTGGAGAAGAAATGTTTTTACGGCAGGCATGGTATCAATTTAATCTCTTTACCCATTTAGCAATTCCATACCAAGATGTTGAAGAAGAATGGGTAAATATTCAACCTCTCATTGAACGATTTTCCGAGCAGAATTAAGGTTATTATGAAAGTATTGTATCCAGCCCAAATGCGGGGAATTGCCACACTTCCTGCTTCAAAGAGTATCACGCATCGTGCTTATATCATGTCTGCACTTGCCGGAACTCGCACCGAGATTCTTCAACCGTTGCGGAGCGATGATACACGTATTACTGCTGAATGCTTGCGACAATTAGGATACAGTGTTATTGAAGAGCAGGAGCGTACAATTATTAACGACCAACCGCGTACTCTGCCTTCATCGGCGATGATGCACTGTGGTATGTCCGGAACGACTGCGCGCTTGATGGCGGGTGTGGCAGCAATACAGCCATTCCCTGTAACCATCGATGGCGCTCCTCGCATGCGTGAACGACCCATGAAAGATTTACTGCAAGCAGTAGAGGAAATGGGTGCATCATTAGAGCACAATAATTTTTTTCTGCCGGCAACAATAACCAAGCCACTACAAACATCACTTGCTCATCTGCAAGCAAATGTTTCTTCGCAATTTTTGTCATCGCTTTTGTTGATTGCACCCTATACTCCCAATGGTATTGAATTACGTGTGCAAGGAGAGATTGCCTCACGTTCATATTCAGATATGACCATTGCTATGATGGAGCAGTTTGGCGTTGTGGTGGGAAGAACTCTTGATGGCTATCGTGTATCGCAACGACAAGCATATATTATGCCGACCCGGGTGTCAATTGAACGTGATTTCTCTTCAGCGTCCTACTTTGTTGCCGGTGCAGCAATTACACAAGGCGATGTTCTCTTGCACAATACTCACATCCCATCTTTACAGGGTGATGCTGCTATGTTGTCAATTGCCGAAGAATTTGGCGCAGATATTTTGCATGAACCGCAGGGTATTCGTATTCGTGGCAAAGAATGTCGCAGTGTTAATGTTGATATGAATACTTGCCCTGATATTGTTCCCACTGTTGCTGTCATGGCAATGTTCGGCAATGCGCCCTCGCGCTTGCGCAATGTGGGACATTTGCGCTATAAGGAGTCAGATCGCATTACGGCAACACTATCGAATATTGAGCGTCTTGGCGGCGAGGGCACTATGGATGGTGAAGATATGATTATCATTCCAAGACCGCTTGAAACCTTGCATGGTGGTACAATTGATGTGTTTGACGATCATCGTATTGCTATGTGTTTTGCCGTGGCAGGATTGCGTATCGCAGGTGTGCAGATCGATCATGAGCAGGTTGTTGCAAAATCTTTTCCTGATTTTTGGCAATGTTGGGAAGCCGTTTGTACTGATCCTTCAGTTTTATAAATGACGATACCACAGACATATCGTCGTCTTGTACTCATCGGTATTCGCGCTAGCGGTAAATCGAATATTGCACGGCGTATTGCAGAGGATCTCGGATGGAAAGTATACTCGCTTGATGCTATGTTGGAGGAGCAATTCGGTGAACCGATTGCGCAGTATGTGGAAAAGTATGGTTGGCAAGAATTTCGTCAGGCAGAGCTTGGTATAGCACAGTCTTTACAAGATACAATGGAGTGTGTACTGGATTGTGGTTGTGGTATTGTCGAGCAATCACAAGCAATTGATTCACTGAGAGAGCATTCATTTATTGTGCATGTTACTGCAGATATTGAAACCATTATTCAACGTTTAGAGCGCAAGCAAAACCGTCCACTTTTATCGGGTGCAACTATTCGCGATGATGTTGTAAGCAATTATACTCGCAGGCAACCGCTGTATGAGCAGTATGCACATGCAACTGTTGATACAACACATGCAAGTAAAGACGATTCCGCCAAGCAAGTATTAGCTATCCTTCGTACTCTTGATCTTTCTTCTTCTTCATTGTAAAGACACTATGAATACTTCGGCAAATGAATTCGGTTCAATGATAAAAATGATAACCTTTGGCGAAAGCCATGGACCCTACATCGGTGTTGTCCTTGATAATGTTCAGCCCGGACTGGCGATAGATCCGGCATTTATTCAACATGAATTGAATCGCCGAAAACCCGGACAAAGCTCTGTTACTACACCGCGTAACGAAGCAGATACAGCAATCATTGTCAGTGGGGTGATGAATGGCAAAACAACCGGAACACCGCTCTGCATCTTAATTCAGAACCAGGATCAACGTTCTAAAGATTATGGTAATATCGCGCAACTCTTCCGTCCGGGTCATGCAACGTACACGTACTTGCAAAAGTATGGTATGTTCGATTTTCGTGGCGGTGGTCGTGCCAGCGGACGCGAAACAGCGTGTCGTGTTGCCGCCGGGGCAATTGCAAAACTTTTCTTGAGAGAGCGTGGCATCGAGATTATCGCCTATACAACGCAGGTCGGCGATATTATTGCAGAAACAACTGATTACTCCGTTATCGAGCAGAATATTGTCCGCAGTGCAGATCTTCAAGCCGCAGAGCACATGATTGCACTCATTGAAAACGTCAAAGAGCAGGGTGACTCTGTTGGTGGTGTGGTAGAAATTGTGGTGAAGAATTGTCCTGTGGGCTTGGGTGAACCGCTGTACCACAAATTAGATGCGGACTTCGCCTCTGCGCGCATGTCGCTTGGCGCTATCAAAGGATTTGAAATTGGGAATGGTTTTTCCAGAGTCGTCAAGCGTGGTAGTACGAACAATGATGCCTACTATGCCGATGAAACCGGGCGTGTACGCACACGAACCAATCATGCCGGGGGGATTGTTGCAGGTATTTCGAATGGGGAAGATATTACTATGCGCATCGCTGTCAAGCCCGTGTCGTCGATCAATGTTCCGCAAGAAACTGTTGATGAGTATGGTGTTGCTCATATTTTTCAAACAGAAGGTCGGCATGATCCATGTATTTGTCCGCGTGTTGTTCCGGTTGCCGAGGCAATGGTTGCGCTGGTGTTGATGGATCATATCCTTTTGCAGGAGCGCAGACACACTGCGGAAGAGAAGACAGCCGAGCGTCTTGCCACCATCGACCGTGAAATTGCACTGTTGCAGATGTATCGTGCGCAGGTAGCAAGCGAGCAGATAGTGCATAAGTAGTTTCAAACTCATAACATCGCAGTACAATCAAATAGTTCTTTCAATCAAACCCTCATATCATGGCAACTATTCTTCAAAATCACTATGTTCTTGCAGTGCATGATATTCAGGCAAACGCAGAATTTTACAAGAAACTCGGCTTTCGTATTGTTGGACAACCGCCCGGATGGATATTTGTTCAGCGTGATCGGTGTATGATTATGTTGGGCGAGTGTCGAGATGCACTGCCTGTAAAGGAATTAGGCGATCACAACTACTTTGGGTATTTACTCGTTGATGATGTTAATGATTACTATGAAGAAGTTTGTCGCAATGGTGTAGGTATTCACAATCCGCTTGGGGATAAACCATGGGGTATGAGGGAATTTGCTGTAGAATCTCCCGAAGGACACCGTTTGATGATCGGGCAGGTGTTGGGTACATAATCGGTTTATGATACTTATTTTACTCTTTGTTGTTCTCAAAGCCTTGATTCAAGCTTACTAATTATCGTTTCCTTTTTTCTTATGAGATTCTCCGTACTCTTGTTCATCTTGTGTTTTGCTTGGGACTCTTTGCATCCTTTGTCTGCTCAACAAACACATTCTTCGCTACAGAAAAGGATTATCCAACAAATGCA
>DHLT01000287.1:0-3839 GCA_002405405.1 Ignavibacteria bacterium UBA4661
GGGTACGCATTTGGAACAGGGTTTGAATTTATACGTTCTAAAATGCAATCCAATGATCTTGTGATTACTATTGAAGGAGATAATACATCGCGTGTAGAATTGATACGCTTGATGATTGATCGTATGCATCGTGAAAATCTCGATGTTGTCCTCGCATCGCCATATGCGTTTGGTGGTACTATTGTGAATACATCTCTCCATCGGGTATTCTTAAGCCATGTTGCAAATGGATTAGTTAAAACAATGCTTGGTATTCATGGTATTCATACCATGAGTTCCTTCTTTCGTGTGTATCGTGCTGAGGTCATTCAAAAACTTCAACAGGTCTATGGAGATCGTATTATAGAGCGGAGGGGGTTTGAATGTATGATTGAACTTCTCAAGAAAATGATACTGATTGGTTGTACAATATCAGAAATGCCGATGAAACTCGATACATCACGCCGTGTTGGCAAAAGTAAAATGAAAATTTTTCGTACAATCAGAGGATATCTCACATTGTTTCTCATTAAGAAAAAATGGGATTATGGTAGTAAGAGTCTATAAGACAATATTAAAGGTTTCATGAAAAAAATTCTCACTGTAGTCGGCGCACGTCCACAATTTGTAAAATGTGCCGCTGTTTCATCTGTGCTTCGCAAGCAATATAAAGAGGTCTTGATCCATACAGGACAGCATTATGATTATGCCATGTCAGATGTCTTCTTTGAAGAGCTTTCTATTCCGAAGCCGGAGTATCATCTTGGAGTGGGATCTGCATCGCATGGTGTACAGACCAGCGAAATGTCAGCAAAAATCGAGGAGATTATTCTTCAAGAAAAACCGAACGCCGTTATGGTATATGGCGATACTAACTCTACGTTGGCGGCAGCTTTAGCTGCAAGTAAAGTATATGTACCTTTAATCCATGTGGAAGCAGGATTACGGAGTTTTAATCGTCGGATGCCAGAAGAGATTAATCGAGTTCTCACTGACCATACATCGTCGCTTTTACTCTGTCCGACGGAAACTGCAATGGAAAATTTAGAGCGAGAGGGATTTTTGCGGGCAAATGTGCATGCGACATGTTCACCTGAGCATCCCGTTATTCTCAATGTTGGTGATGTGATGTATGACATGGTGCGAATCACTATTCGGCAAATAGAAAAAAAAGGGAACACAAAAGAAGTGCTTAAGCAATTTGGAGTTGTTGCAAAACAGTATTGTCTTGCTACCATACATCGTGCTGAGAACACAAATGATGTATCTGCTTTGCGTGAAATTCTTTCAGCAATGGCGCATATTGCATCGAAGATACCAGTGGTGTTGCCCTTACATCCACGTACTAAAGCGATTATTGAACGTGAAAATATCGCGTTACCTTCGGGAGTGTCGATCATTGCGCCGTTAGGATATGCCGATATGATTTTGCTTCAAAAAAATGCTTCGGTGGTTTGTACTGATTCCGGTGGTATGCAGAAAGAAGCATTTCTTTTGCAAACACCTTGTATTACTATGCGAGAACAGACAGAATGGATCGAGACATTGCACGATGGATGGAATGTCCGCTCCGGTGCATCAGCTTCGGCAATTATCGCAGCGTATAACAATGCGCAAATACTAGAACCGGATACGCAGAAGCAACCCTTCGGTGATGGTTTTGCAGGAGAAAAAATTACACAAGCAATCGGCACATTCATCGCATAGTCATTTTATTTACAAAGACATTACTGAAGATATTTAATGCCAACAATTCTTATCACCGGCGGTGCCGGATTCCTTGGTTCTCACCTTTGCGAACGATTTTTAACTGAAGGCTATGATGTGATCTGTATGGATAATTTCCTTACAGGTTCACGAGAAAATATCCGTCACTTGCTTGCAGAGCAACGATTTACATTGATCGAGCATGATGTAACAACGTACATTCAGATAGATGGTGACGTAAATTTTATCCTTCATTTTGCATCGCCGGCGTCACCCATTGATTATGTTAAATATCCGATACAAACCTTGAAAGTTGGTTCTCTGGGTACACATAATGCTTTGGGATTGGCAAAAGCAAAAAATGCGCGATTGCTCCTGGCGAGTACAAGCGAAGTCTATGGTGATCCGCTCGTGCATCCGCAACGCGAAGATTATTGGGGTAATGTAAATCCTATTGGTGTGCGTGGCGTGTATGACGAAGCAAAACGTTTTGCTGAAGCTATAACGATGGCATATCATCGCTATCATGGTGTTGAAACTCGTATTGTTAGAATCTTCAATACTTACGGTCCTCGTATGCGTATCGATGACGGTCGTGCAATACCTGCATTTTTATCGCAAGCATTACGTGGTGAAGATGTAACTGTTTTCGGGGATGGCAGTCAAACACGTTCTGTTTGTTATGTTGATGATTTGGTCGAAGGTATATATCGGCTACTTCTCTCTGACGAAGTACTGCCTACTAACATTGGTAATCCCGATGAGGTTACAATGCTCGAACTTGCACAAGAAATTATTGCCATGACAAACTCAACAAGTACAATTGTTTTTAAAGATCTTCCACAGGATGACCCCAAAATTCGTCGACCAGATAATACAAAAGCACAGTCTTTGTTAGGGTGGCAGCCGCGTATAGCAAGAGCAGAGGGGTTACGAAAAACTATGGAGTATTTTAGAGCAAAAATCTAAAGCAATTGATATGAATTCACACACGAACACTCCTATTGCTTTTATCGTCTTTAATCGTCCAGATGTAACAGCAACGGTCTTTGAGGCAATTCGCAAGGCTCGCCCTACAACTCTTCTACTCATTGCCGATGGTCCTCGTGCTCATAAACAAGGTGAAGTTGAAAAATGTGAAGCTGTACGGCGTATCGTCATGAATATCGATTGGGAGTGTGATGTTCGTACAAGATTTCAAGAAAGCAATCTTGGTTGCAAGCGTAATGTTTCTTCAGGAATTTCATGGGTCTTTGAGCAGGTAGAATCTGCTATCATTCTCGAAGATGACTGCTTGCCTCAACCATCGTTTTTTCGATTTTATGACGAATTGTTAGAACGCTACAAAGATGATGAACGTATTATGCAAATTAGTGGTACTAATCTGCAGTTCGGTAGAATGCGAGGTGATGCGAGTTACTATTTTTCCAAGTACAATTCTATTTGGGGGTGGGCGACATGGCGCAGAGCATGGCAAAAGTATGATGTTGATATGAAGACATTTCCTGATTTTATGCGTTTAGGGCAATTACAAAATATACTTCGTGACCCCCAGATTCAAAAAAAATGGCAGACAGATTTTCAGGCAATGTTTGAGCAAAAAATCGATACATGGGATTATCAATGGGTATATACAATGTGGTCGCAACGAGGCATGGCAGTTGTCCCTAATACAAATCTTGTCACCAATCTTGGCTTTGGTGCTGATGCAACGCATACGACGAATGCTGATAGCCTACTGAATAGTATGCAGTCGAATGAAATTGATTTCCCACTACGACATCCTCATTTTTTTTGTGTTGATGAACAAGCTGATTCATTTGTGGAATTCACGATGATGCAAACTCGATTAAAAGATCGTATTGTCAATAAAGTCAGGCGATTAACCGGACTACGATAAATACTTGCTAAGTGAACTTAACGACAAACATTACAAACATCATGGTACTCACAAAACATATCGCGCCCGGCTTAGATCATGTCCTATATGGTGAAGAACTTCTGAGTATCATCATGCGAGATTCTTTCCAGAGTCCGTCTATCACCTTCCCCACAGGTGATGATGCAACTTTGCAATTCGGCTATTTGCCACACCAGGCAGGAAATATCATCAAGCCACATATCCATAAAGAAAATCCTCGTACCATCATATA
>DHLT01000287.1:3930-8706 GCA_002405405.1 Ignavibacteria bacterium UBA4661
CAAGCCACATATCCATAAAGAGAATCCTCGTACCATCATATACACACATGAAGTTCTCATTATGAAAAAGGGAAAAGTGAAGGTTAATTTCTATAATTCTAACAAGGAATATGTTGGTTCGGAGATGATTGCGAGTGGTGATGTCATTCTTCTCTGTGGAGGTGGTCATGGTTTCGAGATTATTGAAGAAACTATTATGATTGAGGTAAAGCAAGGTCCGTATATGGGCGTTGATGATAAAGAACGTTTTATTGGTATCGAAGGTAAGCAACTATAGTGCGAAGATTTTACTATCGTTTTGCAGATTGGCAGGCACAACGTGCTTTACGAAAACAACTACAAGTATGTGCTGTTGATGAATCGGCATCTGTTGTGTGGAGACGCATTCAATCAACACAAAAAAATAATGTCTTGACGATCGGTGCGGAGTCATTGATTCAGTCCTCCATTGTTTTTGAACGGGAAGAAGCGACTGTCCTGATCGGTAAACGTACTTTTATCGGTGGTGCTTTGCTTGCTTGTGCCGAGCAAATTACGATCGGTGACGATGTGGAAATTGCATGGGGTACAACAATTATTGATCATAATTCTCATGCGATAAGCTATACCCAACGTGAGAGCGATGTCCTTAATAGCTTATATGGCAAACCGAAAGATTGGACGTATGTGAAACGTGATCCAGTTACTATCTGCAATAAAGCATGGATTGGGTTTAATGCAATTATCATGAAAGGAGTAACTGTCGGCGAAGGTTCAATTATTGCCGCCGGGAGTGTGGTAACAAAAGATGTTCCGCCACATACCATAGTTGGTGGAAATCCTGCAAAAATAATTCGAGAATTGACAGATACAGAACGATAAAAAGGATGCTATGATTCCGGTTAATGAACCATTGATTTTAGAAAAAGAACTTGAATATGTTAGTGATGCCATCAAGACAGGATGGGTGTCAAGCGAGGGTAAATATCTTCGATTGTTTGAGGAAAAGTTTGCAGAGAAAGTAGGTGTCAAACATGCAATTGCCGTTAATAATGGCACTAGTGCTTTGATCCTTGCTGTCCGGGCATTGGATCTTCCAGCTGGAAGCGAAATCATCATGCCTTCTTTCACAATTATTTCATGCGCTCTTGGTGCTATCTACAACGATTGTGTGCCTGTGTTTGTTGATGCAGATCCTGAAACATGGTGCATGAAGATCGATGATATTGAGGCAAAAATTACACCACAAACAAAAGCAATTATGCCGGTACATTTGTATGGTCATCCTGTCCAAATGGATGAATTACGAGCTATTGCAGAGAAGTACCGGTTGATGATTATCGAAGACTTTGCCGAGGCAATTGGCACGCAATACAAGGGGCAGCAATGTGGTGGTTTGGGGCATATTGGTGCCGCAAGTTTTTATGCCAATAAAGCTATAACAACAGGCGAAGGTGGAGCATGTGTTACGAATGATGATGCTCTTGCAGCAAAGCTACGCTTGGGGCGTAATTTGGCATTTGTTCCTGAGACGCGCTTCATTCACTATGAGCTTGGCAACAATTATCGTATGACGAATGTACAAGCGGCTATTGGTCTCGCCCAAGTAGAACGCTTTGAAGAGCAAGTACAAAAACGTATGGATATGGGGCGTATCTATACCGAACTTTTGCAGCCATATGCTCAAGCCGGTATTATTCAATTACCCGTACAGAAAGAGTACGCCTTAAATAGCTATTGGGTATATGGTGTTGTTCTGAATGAGTCTATGGGTATCGATGCTCGCCAGTGTATGCAAGCTTTGGCGCATGCAGGTGTTGCAACACGACCATTCTTTTATCCATTACATTTACAGCCTGCATTAAAAAAATATACTTGGTATCAAGCTGAAGAATTGCCTGTAAGCAAATGGTTGTATGATTATGGTTTTTATTTTCCGTCTGGTCTGACACTCACTGAGGAGCAGATGCGAGCAGTTGTAATGATTTTTGGCCAAGTTATTACGCAACTCACAGGTAGAGTCATTGCATGATAAACTTTCTAAAATCGTTAATCTTGTTAGTAATTGTCTACACACCAGGTATCACCGGTCAAAATTTGCGGTATGCCTACTATAAACGCAAACTTCGTTCGTGCGGCACAAATGTGCGTTTTGGTGTCGGAGTGATTATTGATGGTGCTGAAATGATTAGCATTGGTGATGATGTCGAAATAGACGAGTATTGCGTAATTAAAACAGGTAAAGAAATTCGAGGCTCAATTATCAAGAAGGACAATCCTTCGTTCTCCTATGAGCCTGGGGAAATTATTATTGGCAGCCATTGTCATCTTGTGCGATATAGTGTGATTATGGGGTATGGCGGTATTTCCATTGGCGATTATTGCACGTTGAGCAGTGGTGTTCAGCTTTACTCACTCACAAATACACCATATCGCCTAGATAATCGTTCAGAGATTACATCGATTATGCCTCTTGGCAGTGAAAACTCTCCTCATTTGATTGCCCCTATAGTACTAGAAGAGAATGTTTGGCTAGGGCTTCATGCAATTGTGATGCCCGGAGTAACCATTGAAAAGAATTCGTTTGCAGTGAGTAATGCACTACTGATGCAGTCATTCCCTGAAAATTCTTATATCGCAGGGCAACCTGCACAGCGTATAAAAGCGCGCTTTGAAGCAAAGTCATAAAGGGTATGATGGCACAACGAATAAAGCGCATAGGATTATATTTGTCAGCACACCCTCATGAGGGTGGAACATATCAGTATAATCTATCGATGATTGATGCTCTTCGTGCGCTACCCACAGATGAATACAGAATTACAGCGTACTATCTTGTACCATCATGGCAAAATATTTTGCCGAAGGAATGGACGCATCGCTGTGTGGCGAGAACTTTTCTGCACAAGGTGCTGAATCGTTTCTATAAAATGCTTGATACATCGCAAGAGAGTTGGCGGCGATTTCCTGCTCTATTTAATCCGATTATTCGGACAATCAACCGTGACCGGTGTGATGTTGTTCTTTATCCAAGCCAAGACGCGGTAGCGTATCAAACATCAGTCAAATCACTTGTAGCAGTACACGACCTCATGCACCGATATGAATCGCATTTTGAAGAGTATCGTACGGGTGATTATGCGTATGAAGTACGAGAGCGGCACTACAGCAATATCACTAAGTATGCCGATGGCATTATGGTTGATTCTACCATAGGTAAAGAGCAAGTTGTCGAGTCGTACCAATGTAGCACTGACAAAGTGCATGTTTTGCCTTTTGTTCCACCAACATATTTATTAGAATCACAAGAAATTGACATGTGTGCAAAGTATCGTTTGCCACAGAGATTCATTTTCTATCCCGCTCAGTTTTGGGAACATGTGAATCATACTACATTGCTACAAGCACTTTACCTTTTGCATGAGCAGGGTGAAACCATTCCCTTGGTTCTCGTAGGTTCAAAAAAAAATAATTATGATCGAGTCGTTCAGGCACTTGCAGACTTACGTTTACAAGAGCATGTTCACATACTTGGATATGTCAGTAATGATGAAATGTACTCGCTCTACAAACAAGCCGTTGCTATGGTGTTTGTCTCATGCGCAGGACCAACGAACATTCCACCGATTGAAGCTCTTTTGTTGGGGTGTCCGCTTATCGTGTCGAATAAGTATGCAATGCCTGAGCAAGTTGGTTCAGCTGCATTATTAGTCGACCCTCTTTCTCCCGAGGATATCGCACAAAATATTCGTAATATATGGCACAGCTGTGACCTACGAGAGCAACTTAAGCAATCAGGATTTCATCAGATTCAATCTTGGACGCAAAAGCATTTCAACGAGCGTGTTAAAACCATTATCGATCACGCCATAGAAAAATAGCAATACATGTTTTACCTTTTTCTTTCAATATCATTATGATTTCAGGCAAAAAAATATTCATCACCGGTGGTGCCGGGTTTATTGCCAATACATTGATTCAGCGTTTGGTGGAAGACAATCACATTACTGTTTACGATAATTTTCACCGTGATACACTGACTAATAGTGGCTACGCAGGGCATCAAAATATCAGAGTTGTCAAGGGGGATATTCTTGATTATACGCTGCTTTCCGAGTCAATGCAAGGTGCCGAGATTGTCGTTCACGCCGCCGCTATTGCAGGTATCGATACTGTAATCAAAAGCCCTGTTCGTACCATGCGTGTGAATATGATTGGTACGGCGAATGTTATGGAAGCGGCTTATCAGAATAATGTGAAAGATCGTATTGTTGAGTTTTCAACATCAGAAGTATTCGGTTCAATGGCATTCAAATCAAGTGAAACCGATAGCACAGTTGCAGGATCAGCAGGCGAGGCACGATGGACATATGCTGTGAGTAAGCTTGCAGGTGAGCATCTGGCAAAAGCCTATGAAACAGAGTATAACCTGCCTATAGTGACGGTTCGTCCATTCAATGTCTATGGACCAGGACAAACCGGAGAAGGTGCCATGCAAATTTTTATCAAGCGTGCATTGCAGAACCAAGATATTAACATATATGGAGATGGCAATCAAATTCGTGCATGGTGTTTTGTTACGGATTTTGTTGATGCTCTTATGGCCTGTATGAGCAACACTGACGCTATCGGCGAGAGCTTTAATATCGGTAATCCTCGAGCAGTAATGACTACTTTAGGATTAGCACAGACGGTATGTCGTGTGTTGAACTCCAAGTCGATAATTATTTTTCAACCACCGTTATCGTCAGATGTAGTTCGTCGTATCCCAAGTACTGAGAAGTTGAGGACTGTGTT
>DHLT01000285.1:0-398 GCA_002405405.1 Ignavibacteria bacterium UBA4661
GAATGGGCATTGCTAATCCTCCGTATTGGTTGGTATTGGTTGATTCTTCTTAGCATATCCTGTATCTCCTGTATCGCTGTATCGTTTCAAACTCATTCGGCGATAAAGCGCTGTTCGGTAGGCGTTTCACCGCTTCGATGATCGGAATTGGGCATGGTGTATTGCGTTTATAGCTTCCGTATTGACCGGCGAGAATCCTCCTAACCTTCGATTCGCTCCATTCTCCAATATCGCCGAAATCAACATACAGTTCTTGCACCTTTTCAGTGATTTGCCGGTGCGTGAGAAATCCTCTTGTAGCAACATATCGGCTTCGTGCCACCATTATGAGCGTGTTTAATTGTGCGATTGTCATGCGTTGTTGTGATAATGCTTGCTAAATGTCTGTATTGTACTGC
>DHLT01000285.1:489-1827 GCA_002405405.1 Ignavibacteria bacterium UBA4661
CTGCTAAATGTCTGTATTGTACTGAATTATACTGCTAAATGTCTGTGTTGTACTGAATTGTACTGCTAAATGTCTGTATTGTACTGCTAAATGTCTGTCAAATGTCTGCTAAACTGCGTTGATACAGCTCTAACCACTGTTTGTCGCCTTGTTGTGCAAGTGATTCGCACCATGTTTTGTCTTTCCAACCGCCACTTTTATTGAAAAATTTGCCGAAAATAGATGTTTCTTCGACGTGTCCTTGTACCGAAATATCAACATACACGCCATCACTGACTTTGAATACTGCATTTGCACCCTTGTACGTGAATCCATCAATGCCATGTGGTACTTGTTGGTGAGGAGGAATGCTGAAAACACCCTTACCGGATTCTTGAATGTAGTACAGTTCATACAGAAAATCATTGTTGCGGATATTGGAAATTGATTGTCGCCGAATATCAATGGCTGAAACCACCAACGAAGCAACAATCACTCCGCTACCAATTACGAAAGAAGGAAATGGTTCGTATCGAAATGACAGTAAGGCACTTGTGGTAAAACCACTGACTATTCCGCTCATAGCACGTACATACGGATCAACATTTTTGCGGAGCGAATACGATGCCACTGCGCTGATCGCTGCGGTGATTGCCGTGCCAAGTGCTGTTTGTTGTGTTGCGAGTTGTTTTTTGTTGCTCATGTTGTTTCAAAAAGATGTTGTGTAAACTTTCCATGCAATATATTCAGGATCAATGGTCATACTTGTCGTCCGCATTGCAATTTCTTTTGCATCAATTTTTCCGCGTATGTCAAACGCAAAAAAATCACACTTCGGTCTTGGAGAGTGTCGCGTATTTTCACCTAAACAGTAGTCGCAAGACAAACATAGTTTCAAACTCACATCGCTTTTTGTTTTTGGTCAATCTCTAACGATTGGACAAGAGTTGTGTTGATAGAGTATGTTTTTGGCTTGCGCTTGTTTGAGGGCAAACTCGTATTCGGTTGCGGTTTCTTTTCTTCTTCTGTCAAAATCTTTTTGCGAATTGTCGGCTTTCTAAAATCAGAGGGTCAAAAAAATAACTCCTCGCTTTAGTGTAAAAACGCCATTTAATTAAAAAAATAGGGGTTTTTTACTTTGCCATGCTCTTTCAAAATAATGACTGCACCTAAAACTGCACCTATTTTTATTGGTTTGCTATTGAAGTTTTTATATTTTTGGGTGTGCTAGGTACTACTATCATGTAAAACCATAGAGCAGCATTATGGAGTCTTAGTGCAATAAGGGGATATATAAAAACTATCCACATACATCACAGAAGCATACTACGATAGGCGTATTATGTTTCTATTTAACAC
>DHLT01000285.1:1945-5148 GCA_002405405.1 Ignavibacteria bacterium UBA4661
GTTTCTATTTAACACCACTTTTTTATTAGGGGAAATCGTCATGGACGAAACAACCACTACCACTACCGAACACGCGCAAAGCCCTGTGCAACGTGAGCAAAACGGTACTATTTCTGGGCAAAACTTGGCAATACTGCGCAAAGCAGTGGGAATGAATCAGGAAGAATTTGCACAAGTGCTTGATATGTCGCGCAGAACATTGGTAAGCATTGAGCAATCAAGTGCAATTCCGTTGCAAATACAGCTTCTCGTTGCGCAAAAATTTCCCGATGTGTGGCAAAACATCGAGCAATACAGCGCATTAACTGCGCAAAAACCCTCTGCGCACATTCAAAAACATTCCTCTCCGATAGCAAGTACTGCCCAAAACGAAGGTATTCCGGGTCGTTTGTTTCGGATAATGCGTGTTTTTCGTGGAATTTCGTATCAAAAGGTAGCGGAAACAGCGCGAGTAACTGTGCAACATGTGCAACAATGCGAGGAAACACACTGCGATGTCTTGGTATTCGAGGCATTTGCACAACTGAGCGGAATTACACCCGACATGGTGTTGTCAGAAATTGCGTGGGCATTTGAGCATTACGAGCGTGGGGTTCAAGATGAACTTGCACAACTACGGAAAGAACTTGCGCAAGCACCGAAACAGCAAGTCACTCAAGGCAACACAATCGAAGACAAAGTCCGTGGGGTGAAAGAAGACTTGAAAGAACGTTTGCCGAATGGTCAAGGCAGTTTGAGCAAAACCGAATACCAAGAGTACATCACAACGTTGACAGAACTACGCTTGCACAAAGAGCGATACGCAGAGTTATTGAAGAAAGCATACGTGACGTATGTTCTTGAATCCAAAGCACACACTTTTACACACGATGTTCTTGAAGAATACCGTGAGAAGTTTTCTGCCGTATGCGATGAATTAATCGCTCAAACAGGAATAGAAGATGCTTCAGAATGGGCGGGTTTAATCGATCACCCTGAAGCATACCATAAAATAGGTGGATTTAGTTTTGCGGGTACGATGGGACATAGTCTTCCGCTCATGTATGCTCAGGAATTTTCTCGTGAGCTGAAAGTATTAGGCATAGATACCAATTCGCTTAGTCCAAATTTGGCTATGTACACCAAAGGATCATCAACGTACAAAGTACAATTGCCATAGGTAGTATTCTCACAATCGCTACTACATCAAGCTCAGATCGATTAGTGAAGAAAGCAAAGAGCTTTCGAAGAAACACAGAGGAGAGAAAGCAAAGCGAGTGCCTAACTTATGATGTGTGCCAAAAAGAACATCGTTAGGATAATTCGATACAAAGCATTTCTCTCCTTCTGTCAAGGATAAAAAACAAACCACCGCTGGAAAGTCCAGCATTTTCTCATTTTTTCAAAGGGGTTACTCACTATGAGTAAACAAATAAACATCACGTTGGGAACTTTCATCCCCACGATCACACCCGACCAAATTGGCAATATGATTGCCACACGGGTAAATGTAGCAGTACGCCAAGCACTTGAAGAGAAGCGGAAACGCACGGGAGATACAGCCACCAAAGAAGACACCATGACCGCCGAAGAAGTCCGCAAGGTACTGAGCATGAGCCAACCAATGTTCTACAGTGCCGTACAAGCAGGCAAAATCACGATGTCGAAGATTGGGAAGAAATGCTACTTCAGCCGAAACAATATCGAGAGCTTTATTCGGAATGGGGGGCGAGTATGAGTACCACACACAAAAAAGCCGTTGTCGCACTGCAATACGACAACGGCAAAAAAACTTCACTAACACTAAACACATGGATGAGAAGCACACGAAAATACTGTGTGCTTCTCTCCTGGGCAAGCCATATATTTGTAACACCAAACTTTAGCGTCCAGTCCCAACGTAACGGGGCATTTCCATTTATACATACTCTGAATATTTTTGAAGCTCACACGGGTAATCTGCATAGGAATATGCAGATGCGTTCTAAAGGCGCGGTACTCCCTACGGTGGGCTTCGTCTATTCAGGAGAGTTGCTACCTATGAGTACCAACAACCGACACACGCTCCGTGCAGGGCAAGCGCAATCCGCAAAACTGCACAACAACCCGCCCACGACACCGCCACCGCCCTTTGCTATTGAGGGCTTCTTCGACCGCCAAAAACACAAGCCCAACTTTGAATACTTCATCAATACACGCGGTTTTATCGTGTGCAAGATGAGCTATGCAAAAGGGGGTGTAGCATGAGTACCGAAGTACAAACAATACAACTAATCAAGCTACACATAGCACCGGCACCAATACCTTTGATGGGTATTCTGGATATTGTTGATAGCACCACAGGAAGAAGAATACGATGTTCCTCACGATTGCCACAGCATCATGGGCAGTATCATGTGCGACACCTTCACAGTATATATGCAGAGGTGCAAGATGTACGACCATTTTTGAGTGTGAGATATGAATTCTTCAATGGAGGGAATCATGCCTAATATCCCATTCTCAAAAGTCTTGCATTGTCATGCAACGATTGCCCATAAGGGCGCAAATCCTCATATCGTAGGCGATACGCCGTATTGCACGTTTGTCATCAAGAATAGACAAAAACCGATTGTACTCAAGGGGCAAATTGCTGTACTACAATACAAAGCATACATGGAATACAAAGAGCGCAGGGGGCGAGCATGACAAAGCATTATCCAAATCCAACACGAGAGCAAGCAATACGCTTGCTCTCGTACTTGCCTACGAGAGTTGATTATAGCACATGGATTACGGTTATCTCTGCCATTGGTAACACCTTTAGAGAAGCCGAAGCACTCACGATACTGCATACTCATTGGAGCGATGAAAAGCCCAACGAAACAGCCCAAAAACTTGCACGGCGCATAAAGAGTATCGGCTTTGGCGCACTTGTCAATATCGCAAAACAATATGGTTGGACACCGGAGCGAGAGAGTTTGCCTAACGCCCACATCAAGCAAAATCTACGTTTGCTTCATACTCACGTGAAGCAAAACGATGTTCCCGATTTTGATGTAGAGCAACATTCACAACCACCTTTGTATGATGCAGAGGGCAATCGTTTGCTTCGTGTTGCATTCAATCAAACCATAATCAATAAGCCTAGCGGTAGCATTCCAATCAACAACATGTTTTACAATGCATGCGCACGAGTAGAAGTTTTGATTGCTTTTGTTACTCGTATAGGATGTGCATTTTCT
>DHLT01000330.1 GCA_002405405.1 Ignavibacteria bacterium UBA4661
CTAATTGAATCATCTTTGGTATTCAGCGTGATAATCGTACTTGCCTTGTTTTCAATCTCCGTACCCAAATGCCCACGCGCCTTGCTATCAAACTGCGATGGGTTTTGATGGATAACTACCACAAAGGTACAATCGGCTGTATTGATCGTGCTATTAAGCATATCAATCAGAGGCGATGTGTAACGTGGCTCATTGAAGTTCACGCATATATCCGTCAGAACATCAAGAATGATAACCAAATGCTTTTTCGTCATCTCCTTCACGGTTTCAAGAAAGATACGCATTGCCTCAAAACGGTTTTCACGGCTTTCTTCAAGCAATGAAGTAGCATAAAGATTTTCAGGCGGTTCGTAGGGATCGTCATGTGTTAAACGTGAAATGCACTGTATCGCATACGGTAGCTGTTCGGATAGATTGCGCTCTGTGTCAATCAATGCCACAGCACATTCCCTATGTGCTATCAATCCTAAACATTTACTTTCGTCTTGATTGCGTTTTAGCAAAGAAGATGCAATAATTTCCGCAAGACGAGATTTGTGAAGTCCTGTCTTTGCAGAAACAACGGCAATCGTATTCGGATAAAGAACCGGAGATTCACCAATGCTCACTAACGGAGAAGCAAAGGTTATCTCTTTCTTCGACCGAGCAAAAACTTCCTTTTGTGTTTGAAGAAGTCTTTGCAAAACTTTGTGCGTATCGGATTGCTCTGTCTTGGCAGTGTGTCCATTGAGTAGGAGAACATCGCCAAACGTATCGAGTGGTATTTCTTTCATATTCCCCCCATGACGATTGCATTACTATTGCCATAGTAAAAACGAGCAAGGTCTTTGCATTTGCTATCGGCGTTGTAGTACTCAATAAACTTCTTCACCATTGCTCTATATGCCCGTTGCTCTGTAATAAAACGCGGAAGCACCCATACAGCCCTGTAACGGTGATTTTCTGCTGTATGGCTGGGTGTTGTATAGGCAAAGACACAATGCTTGTAATATGCACTTTGCTTGAAGTCCTCCATGCTCATAGTGCCATCAAAATCAAGGGCGAGTATTTCACTACCCACCCATGAAGTGCTACGGCGATCACACCAAAAACGATGGTCTGCGCCATTGTTATATTCCCCCTGTTGATTAACAAATTGTGATGGAGAAAAAGCACAACCTATACGAGTAACAAAAGCAATCAAAACTTCTATTCGTGCGCTTGCATTGTAAAACTTGTTGTTGATTGGAATGCTACCGTTCGGCTTATTGATGATGTTTTGATTGAATGCAACACGAAGCAAACGATTGCCCTCTGCATCATACAAAGGTGGTTGTGAATGTTGCTCTACATCAAAATCGGGAACATCGTTTTGCTTCACGTGGGTATGAAGCAAACGTGAATTTTGCTTATCGTGATCGTTAGGCAAACTCTCTCGACCTGGTGTCCAGCCATATCGTTTGGCGATATTGACAAGTGCACCAAAGTTGATGCTCGGTATGCGCTGTGCAAGTTTGCGAGCTGTTTCGTTGGGCTTTTCATCGCTCCAATGAGTATGTAGTATCGAGAGTGCTTCGGCTTCACCAAAGGTATTACCGATTGCTGAAATAACACGTACCCATACATCATAATCTACCCGTGTAGGCAAGTACGAGAGCAAGCGTACTGCTTGCTCTCGTGTTGGATAATGCTGTGTCATCAGTTGCCCCCTTTGTGCTGTTTGTACTTCATGTACTCTTTGTATTGTAGCTCGGCACTTATACCTTTACACGTGATAGGATTCTTTCTTCCACGAATCCAAAATGTGCAATACGGCATATTTCCTACGCTGTAGGGACTTGCCCCTTTCTGTGCGATAGTGTATTTGCACTGCAAAACTTTCGAGTATTGGATATTAGGCATGATTACCTCCATGAATGGCAGACATTGTAAACTTAACTTCCTCTTTACCTTCGTTGAAGAATTCATATCCGACACTCAAAAATGGTCGTATATCTTGTTCGTCCGCAAATACACCATGATAGTAACGTACATGATACTGTCCATGATGTTCGGGCAATCTTGAGGAACATCGTATTCTTCTTCCTGTACTATCCACAATGTCAAGAATACCCATCAAAGGCATTGGCTCCGGGGCGGTGTGTAGCTTGATTAGTTGTATTGCCTGTACTTCGGTACTCATGCTACACCCCCTTTTGCATAGCTCATCTTGCACACGATGAAACCACGTGCATTGACGAAATACTCAAAATTGGGTTTGCGCTTTTGGCGGTCGAAGAAGCCCTCTATTGCAAAGGGCGGTGGCGGTGTCGTGGGCGTGTTGGTGTGCAGTTTGCCGTATGGCATTTGTTGCTCTGCACGGAGCTTGTGTAGGTTGTTGGTACTCATGTACCCTCCTGAATAGACGAAGCCCACCGTAGGGAGTACCGCGTTAATCGAACGCATCTGCATATTCCTATGCAGATTACCCGTGTGAGCTTCAAAAATATTCAGAGTATGTATAAATGGAAATGCCCGATTACGTTCGGACTGGACGCGATTATTTGGTATTGCAAATATAGATGTTGCTGTGTTGGGTTCAAAACACAAATCGGAGGAATACAGGATTTTCATAAGTTTGTTTTGTCGTTTTATAGTAGCAGAGTATAGCGGTTCTTGAAAGTTGTTCCGCTATCTCTCCAAAAAGTGATTCGGGTAACGCTGTGAAGTGTTGCCCTTTTTTATTGCCGTGCCGATGTTTCTTGCGTCAATGCTTGCTTTGCCTGCCCAATGTAGAGCGTATGCCAATCAAGATTATATTCCTTACCGTCAAGCGTTTTGTAGAGCAATACAAACGGCGGAGTGTAGCCACCTTTTGCCGTTGTAGTCGGTGCTAACTCTTTCACGTGGATTCGCTCTTTGATTTCAGTTTCCAAAGTTTTCTTGTTGAACGATTCGTACTCGGACACGGTGAAACAAAGAATGTTTCCGCTACCAGCTCTTGCCCGTAGCTCTAACTGCTCCTGTATAACTTTTAGGTTTTTTGGGGGTGGCATATTGAGAAGTAAAAATGTGATAAATGGAATGGATCAATGTTTGCTAAGCTCTGCTCTACTTTTTACCATTCAAAAACAAATAATATCCACCTATGGCAAGACCACCAAGAACCAAGACAGTAGAAACAATATTGGATGAACCTGAATTGCTTGTAGGATTATTGGATATGACTTGCTGAGGAGTAGTATCTTTATTCTCAGAGTCCTTCTTCTGTTCTCCAATTTTTTGCCCAATCAGCTTTTCAGCTATTGCTCTTTGTTGAAGTAAATACTTGTTATCGTACTTATCAACTTTTGCCTGATGTGCTTTAGGATCTAAAAAGAACAACGGCAATTGCCCTTTATTTACAGAGTAGTACAAATTGTATAGCACCACTCGTATATAGTTTGAACGCAATTCTGCATCATTACCACCAGTATTTCTAAGCTCTAAGATGTCTGCCTTAGAGTGTATAAAATCAACGGCTTTTTGATGATTGATCTTTTGTTGCTCAGTAGTTTTCACCTCTGTGATTGCGGTAAATTTTCCTTTTTTTATACCGAACAAGTAAGACTCAAGAATGGATTCTGTTGATGATTTAGCCCTCTGCGATACAGTAGCAAGATGTTTTACTACGGCATCTAATAACAATAGCTCTTGTTGCACATTTAGACCTAACCAATAAAAAAGATTGTTTAACTCAACCACTTGAGTATAGATTATATCAGATAAAATCGCATCGGATCGATGATTAGTAGAAACCATTATGACTCCAAAAAATTCATGGAAAATAAAGGGCGGTTTTTACGCCGTC
>DHLT01000086.1 GCA_002405405.1 Ignavibacteria bacterium UBA4661
ATCCGCAATGCTTGACTCATTATCACCGATTATCAAATATGGAACTTTTCCGCCTGTTCTTCTGCTCTTTGGCAATGAAGAATATTTACTACAAGAATCTCTTGCAAAACTTACCACTGCTTTGCTACCCTACACAGCCGACACTCTCAACATTGATGTTCTTGATGGTGCAACCGATACCATTGAGCGATTGATTGATATTGCTAATTCTTTTCCTATGATGGCAGACAAACGAGGAATTATTGTTCATCGAGCTGAAAAACTTTTTGGTAAATCTTCTCCAAAAACTCTTACCAAGTCTTCTTCTAAACGTAAATCAAGTGAAAACATACAAACGGCAACGACACCCTTTGAGCAATATCTTGAAAAACCCAACCCCCACACAGTGCTTATACTTGTTGCAGATCTTCCTGATATTGCAGGTGCATTTGATATGCTCCGCAATGCCAAGCAAACTGATAAGATAAAACAAAAAATTGCTAAACTTACTTCTCCCTTCCGTCAAATACTTCAAAATGGAGCATGGTTTGAATGCGCAAGTATTAGGGATCGTGATATTCCCGACTGGATAACAAAACGTGTCAAATTTTTTGGCAAAGAAATAACTCCAGAAGCTGCTGAGTTATTAGCATTACAAACGGGTAACTCGCTCCGCGATATAGCCAACGAAATCGAAAAAACGATGACCTTTATTAGTGAGAAATCAACAATTGAATTAGATGATATTCTTGCCCTTGTTGGCTCAACAAAACAATACAGTGATTTTGAATTACAAAAAATGATTGCTCAACGCAAACGCTACGAGGCGTTTACAATTCTGCAACGCTTGGTGCAAATTGAACGACAAGAGCTTGTTATTCTGACTCTGCTGACAAAATACTTTCTCGTGTTGTGGAAAATTACCGAAGCACGTAAATCAACAAATAATGCTTCGAGTATTGCATCTGCAGTAGGTGCAAACGTTTATTTTATTGATGAGTACATAAACGCCGCCACACTCTACACACCGCGAGAAATTGAATCTGCATTACAAGCATTACACACCGCCGATATTGCCTTAAAATCATCGGGTGATTCTCCTTATCTCATCATGCAGAGCGTACTTCTGTCAATCATGGGCGAGCACGTAGATACACGTCATACACAAACATTGTCCCCACAATAAATCATCTGCAAAACATATTTGCTGTCCACATCATTGCTTCAAAAGCCGTAATTTGTGTGTCTTTTGCACTTACGTGTTGAAGTAGTCGTTTTCATGTAGTCCTACGCAAGAAAAACTGTCGACAAACACAAACCTTTACACTTAAATTCAGTAGCTTTACATCATTCACTTTCAGGTATTTGTATGCATAATGCACAACGTTATTCTCAAGCATTTATTCCAACACAAAAAGAAGTACCAACCGAAGCGCAAATTCCCTCGCATCAACTTTTAGTACGTGGAGGCATGGTTCGCCAATTAGCCGCTGGTGTCTTTTCATATTATCCACTGGGCTGGCGCACAGCACAGAAAGTTATGAACATTATCCGTGAAGAGATGAATGCAATCGGTGGCATGGAGTTCCATCTTCCTGCACTGAATCCAATTGAAATTTGGGAAGCGACCAACCGAGTCGAAGCAATGGGCGATGTGATGTTTCATATTAAAAATCGTCCGGGTTTGGTTCTTGCACCAACACACGAAGAAATCATCACCCATCATGCAACACAACATATTCAATCCTATAAAGATCTACCTCAAATTTGGTATCAGATTCAAACGAAGTTTCGCAATGAAGCACGTCCTCGCTCCGGTATTTTACGCGGACGACAGTTTTTGATGAAGGATTCCTATTCGATGGATACAACATGGGAAGGATTAGATGAGAGTTATGACAAACATGCCCAAGCATATCGCAATATCTTCACACGGTGTGGATTGAAATTTTTTGTTGTTGGCGCATCGAGCGGTGCAATGGGTGGTAGCAAATCGCAAGAATTTATGGTCGAATCTGAGTTTGGCGAAGATACATGTGCCATTACTGATGCTCCGGATGGTGGCTATGCCTATGCAGCAAATATTGAAGCCGCTACCTCCTTAGTCGAAAAAGTTGGGCGAGTCGAGAGTAATCCGCCTATCGAGCGATTCGCAACACCCACGGCAAAAACAATTGATGAACTTGTACAACAACACCAACTTATCGAGCATCGTTGTGCAAAATCCGTTGTATATATCTGCGACGACAAACCTATTCTCGCTCTTATGCGAGGCAATGATGAACTCAATGAGGCAAAACTTCAATCAGCTGTGAAAGCAGCACAGCTACGCCCCGCAACCGACGATGAGATTCTTCGCATCTTTGGTGCACATTGCGGTTCGCTCGGACCTGTCAATGCACCCAAAGATCTTCTCGTTATTGCTGACACTCTTTTAGAAAATGCGAATGGTCTTGTAAGCGGTGCCAACCAAGATGGTGTGCACTTTAAAAATATCGATTTACAGCGCGACGCATCTATTGCTTTTTACGCTGATTTACGTACAGTACAAGCTGGAGAGCAAGCACCCGACGGCAGTGGTCCACTTCGTATGGTAAAAGCGATTGAAATTGGACATATTTTCAAGCTGGGTACAAAGTACTCTGTTGCCTTGAATGCAAATTTCTTGGACAAAGACGGCAAGCAACAACCAATCATTATGGGCAGCTATGGCATTGGTGTTGAACGAATCATTGCTTGTTTTGTCGAGCAGCATCACGATGAAAAAGGAATACAATGGTCGGCGACAATCGCTCCGTATCATGTACAGATAGTCTTGCTTGGTGCGAATAAATCAGAGCTTATACGCGCGACAGGCGAGGAGCTCTTTGCACAACTCTCACGCACCTACCATGTACTCCTTGATGATCGTGATACAACTGCTGGAGTAAAATTTAATGATGCCGACCTGCTCGGTATGCCTGTACAACTTGTACTTGGAGAAAAGAATTTAAGTGTAGGTAATGTTGAAGTAAAACACCGTATAACCGGCGAACGTAGCATTGTTGCGCTCACCGATCTTAATGCTCTGCTCCAATCGTTGTTGGGAAACTAAGTTCTCCATGATTGATCTACATTCACATACGACGGCATCCGATGGAATTCTCTCTCCTACGGCGCTGGTTGCCAAAGCGCATGGACGTGGCATCCGTGTCCTTGCAATCACTGATCACGACACAGTAGAGGGTATAGCAGAAGCTGTTTCAGCAACAACAGAACGTAATATTGAAGTGATTGCTGGCATAGAAATTAGCGCAACACTCGGCGACAAAAAAGAAGTACATATTCTCGGTCATTTTGTTGACATCAGTAATGCTCAGCTCCTCGCTTATTGTGCTTTTTGTCGGACTGAACGATTTAATCGTATCAACCATATTACGGCAAAACTTCGCACACTGGGATTACAGATTACAACAGATGATGTTGTAGCGATTAATCCTTCCGGTATGCTTGGGCGTATGCACGTAGCGCCGGCGCTGGCAGAAAAACGAGAAGTACCATCTATTCGTGCAGCTTTTGATAAATACTTGTTTGATGATGGTCCGGCATATATTCAAAAATGGCACTTCCCTGTCAGAGAAGCAATTGAGCTTATTCACAATGCCGGAGGCAATGCGATTCTTGCACACCCGGGTCGTTCAGTAAATGAATCACAACTCTTTGAAATTATTGAGTTGGGTATTGATGGACTCGAAGTCCGCCACCCCTCGCAAAACTCGCATCAAGAGGAGCATTATAGGCGTATTGCTGAACATTATGATTTGCTGACGACCGGTGGATCGGATTATCATGGCTCGAAAGATACTGATGAAGCAGCATTTGGTCAGTATGGAATTACACCTGAGATCTTAACAGTACTACGCCGAGCTTCACACAAGAGTTAAAAGTATTTCTTTAACCATTATTTACGAATTTTCTCATGGAGGCAATTATGCCGATTCAAACAATCGAATGTACATTTACA
>DHLT01000252.1:0-1807 GCA_002405405.1 Ignavibacteria bacterium UBA4661
AACATACATTTCATTTATATATCAAAACAATAAAAATTATCCCCATTCAATATTTTCATTCAAAAACGTAGAAATCATTTTTTATCAAGTACTTCCCATAGTACACATAAGGCAAATTATACCCCGTTTGCAGCTGATGTATCATAATGACAATTCATTCTGTGAATATTTGGTAGGCTCACTTTTGGTTTTCAGAATCTCTGCGAAAAGCATAAGCCTGCTGATGTAAATATCCTTGCGGAAAGTCTTCTTCAAAGCCAAACAGTCTGGGTTTGCGACCAGACGGTAAATATGCTGTACCGAATATCCAATCCCAAATCGCCAATTTTGTAGAAAAATTTTTGTTATGAGCTTCGTCCTCAGCGGAATGATGCCAACGGTGCATTTCAGGACCATTTATGATGTACTGTAATTTCCCAGAACGTACATCGATATTTGAATGAATATACATGCCCCACCCTGCATCAATGACTCCTTTCAACACAGCGATTTCAGGTGATGCACCTAGCAACACTATCGGTGCAAATTCAATGGTTTGATTAATCATGATTTCAAGTACATGTGAACGAGACCCTGCTAACCAATCAATCGAACGATTTGAGTGATGCGCCTCGTGGATACGCCATAAATATGCAGAACGGTGTTGCAATCGATGAAAGCAGTAAATATAAAAGTCATGAAGAACTAAGAAAAAAAGTATCTGAGCCCATAGCGGATATTGTGCGGCAATCTTGTACTGTGACCACCCTGTACCGGCATCCAGCATTTCGATAATAAATGATATGACAAGACCACAGAAATAACTTTGTACTAGCGTGTACCACACGAAGTCATCCCAAAATCCTTCTCGAAAAAACTTTTGCCCCTTCGTATAAGGCATTATACGCTCTAAGATGATGAGTGCAACTGCAATGACAACAATTGTAACAAATGACAATACGCGAAGATCAAATAACAGCATAACGAACTTCCTGATAAGAGAAAAAAAAGCGGTGCATTCTTGCAAGAAGAAACACCGCTCAAGACAACGAGTACAAAAAAATTAGAGTATTACACTAATGCTTCGCTTGCTATTACTTTGCGGAGTTTTTTCATAACCGGAATTTCACTGTCATATCGTTGTTTGATACCATCACCAAGCGAGCGCTCAATATCTCGTATATTTTCAACCAAACGCTCTAAACCACCCGGTTCAATAGAAGCCGCTTGATCTGTACCCCACATTGCACGATCAAGCGTAATATGACGCTCAACGAAGCATGCACCCAACGATACCGCCGCCCATGTAGGAGCAAGACCTGTTTCATGACCTGAGTAGCCGATTGGCACTGTTGGGAAAAGCTTTTGCAAGGTATTAATACAACGAAGATTCAATTCATCCAACTTGCAAGGATAGGTTGAAGTTGCATGAGCGATGAGCAGATTCTTAATACCCACCGCATCAACGGCATCAACAATTTCTTCAAAAGTGCTCATACCGGTCGAGATAATGAGCGGACGACCTGTTTCGCGCATTTTTACTAACAACTCAATATCTGTTAGTGAAGCCGATGCTGCTTTGTAGAATGGCGGATTGAATTGTTCCATAAAATCCACTGCCTCTACATCCCAACATGATGCTGTCCAAAGAATATCATTTTCTAAACAGTATCGATCGATTTCTGCATATTCTTCTACACCAAATTCCACTTTGCGGCGATAATCGATATACGTCATACGTCCCCAAGGAGTATCGCGCTCAATATGCCATTGGTCAAGCGGAACACATAGTTCCGGTGTGCGCTTTTGAAATTTCACTGCATCGCAT
>DHLT01000252.1:1980-10444 GCA_002405405.1 Ignavibacteria bacterium UBA4661
AATCAGAGCTTTTGCATTATCGAGCGAACCATTATGGTTTATTCCGATTTCTGCAATGATAAACACCGGTTGTTCATCGCCAACGAGACGATTGCCTACACGTACTGTACGTTTTGTCTGCATGGCACATTCCTTTTGAAAAAATGGTGTAATGATGTGAAGTTATGCTTCACAGAATAAGTTAGATTTATTTCGATACAATAATTTTACATGGCAGTCCAACCACCATCAACAATCAGATTTGCTCCTGTCATATAGCGAGAAGCATGACTTGCTAAAAAAACTACAGCGCCACGATAATCATGGGGTTGCGCCATTGTACGCAAAGCGGTGTGTTGAGTATAGTTCTTCACAAACCATTCTTCTTGTGCATTATCCACACCACCCGGTGAAAGTGCATTTACGCGAACACCATACTCACCCCATGCAGAAGCGAAATATTGCGTAAGAGCAATAACAGCAGCTTTCGAAGCAGAGTATGCCGGCGATTTATACATAAGCCGTGAGCCATCCGGTCGCACGTATAAATCTTGCCGAGGTGCAACAACTCCATAAGTCGAAGCGATATTAATAATCGATCCTCCACCATGTTGAATCATCGAGCGACCAACGGCTTGAATGCACCGCAGTACTCCGGTTACATTGACATTCAAAACTTCATTAAAAGTTGGCGTTGGATAATCTACAGGTGCAACTATACCGAAGGACTCACCATTGCGTCCTTCGACTTTGTCATTCATTGCTGCATTATTGACAAGCACATCAATGGAAACTACCTCCTCCAATACTCCATGAACACTGGCTTGCACGGCAGAATCATTCGTTACATTAAGTGCCAAACCAATATGGTTTTGCGGAAAGAGCTGCTCTAATTCATGAGCAAATGCCAAGCACGATTCAAGATTGAGATCAGCCACCACTACTCGTGCACCTGCGCTTGCCAGAGCTTTGCAATGTTCTTTACCAAGCAAACCCGTTGCGCCTGTCACAAGAGCAACTTTTCCTTTTAAATCAAAGAGTACTTCTTGCGCCATAGGAATTACAGAGTTTTTGCTTTGGTGTTGAAATTGGTTGTTCGACGAAATACAGGTTCAACCGGTACACCACGTAGTAATGAACGAAGTGTATTATCATGCAATGCAGTATGCAATTGCACTAAGATCAAGCGATAGGCAGAGAGAATATAATCGATATCCTGCTCGGTATGTGAAAATGAGAGATTATGAAATCCTGCCCAGAGAATACCGCAGCGAATAAGTTCTTGTTGAACAAAGGATTTTATTTCAAGAGCTGTCGCATGATCATTCGGTGCTGTAAATGTTACCATTGTACGACAATCCATACCAATGCACTTGGTGTATGACATACCTAATTCTTGAACGAGAGAATTATAGCCGTCTTTCAATTTTTTACCGAGACTTGCTATGTATTCAGGCACATGAAATTCTCGTAGCTCTTGTATAGTTGCTTTAGCCGCCGCCAATGACAATGCTTCTCCACCAAAAGTGGTAAAGAAGAAGACATCTTTTTCAAGAAGACGCATAATGTCTGCTTTGCCGGTCAGCAAAGAAATCGGCATTCCATACGCCACTGCTTTTGAGAAACAAGCAAGATCTGCTTTGACGCCGAAATACTCTTGAGCACCGCCTAAAGCAAGACGAAAGCCAGTCCACATTTCATCAAAAATCAAGATGATACCTCGTTCAGTGCAAATGTCACGAAGCTGGTGCAGGAAATTATTCTTCGGTTCTTCAAAGACCACCGGCTCAAGAATAACCGCAGCAGTATCCTCATCGATTGCCTGAAGAAGTGATTCAATATCGTTGTAGTTGAATGTATAAGTATTCTGCTGCACTTCTTGAGGAATGCCTGCATTACGATCAGTTACAGCGATGTACCAATCGTGCCAACCATGATAACCACAACACAAAACAGTATTTTTACCTGTATAAGCACGTGCTAGGCGAATTGCCGCAGATGTAACATCACACCCTGTTTTAGAAAAGCGCACCATCTCAGCATTTGGTATAATTTCATGAATCATTTCCGCTACTTCTACTTCGAGCGGATGCATAAGCGAGAATGTAATACCATCAGCAAGTTGGGCTTTGATAGCAGAATCAATTTTGACATAGCCATAACCCAAGATCAAAGGACCAACTGCCATCGTGCAGTCCAAGTACTCATTACCATCAACGTCGGTCATACGCGCTCCTTTGCCTTTAGATGCGTATACTGGAGCAATACCTTTGATATGCTGACCAGGTCCTTTTGCTAAAGTCTGTGTATATGCCGGAATAAGTCCTTCAGCTCGCTGCAACAGGGATTGCGATACTTGAATGTTGGGATACGCATTAGAGAGTGTTTGCTTCTGTGGCATAGATCAATGAGAAAAAACATTAGAAAGGTATTGGGATGACGACATAATCTTCGATCATACTTTGGATGCGCGTGGCAATCATTGCACCGGTAAATCCTTCATACACGAGCACATCATTGAGAAGTGCAGGCTTAAACCACCGCGAACGCAGTGCTATTGGTTGTACATCAGCACTGACACGGTTTGCCAAAAGAGTTTCAGCAACAATACTGTATAATCCTCCTGTTTGGAAGTGATCTTCGAGCGTTACAGTCAGACCACATGTTTGTGCAGATTCTATGACCGTATACTCATCAATTGGCACAACAGTTCGTAAATAAACAACCCGCGTAGCAATACCTTGCGATTCCAGTTCTTCTTTTGCTTTGAGTGCTTCTTTCAACAAAAAACCATAGGTAATTATGGCAACATCATGTCCATCGCCGATAGTTATACTACTTCCCAGTTCAAATGGTGCATTGATTGTTCCAAGCGATGGCATCGCATTATAGCGAACATAGAATGGTCGCTGTGCTTCAAGAATTGTCGGTAATCCGGCTATCATTTCTAATTCATCACATGGACAAAAGATGCCCATATTGGGAATGCCGCGCATGATAGAAATATCTTCAATGGCTTGATGTGTAGGACCATTTGCTTCTGAAAGGAATCCGGCAATAGCACCAACAAGTTTGACTGGCAATTGCCCAATACCAACATCCGTTCGAATAAATTCGAATGCACGCAATGTTAAAAATGTCGCCAACGCATGAACAACCGGAATATTCCCACGTAAAGCCAAGCCTGTAGCCATACCAACCATTGTTTGCTCAGCAATACCCACGTCAATAAACCTTTTGCCAAGATATGGTGGAATGTTACGCAGTGCCATACGATTTTCTGCTGTCATCACAACAAGATTGCGATGCCTTTCCATATGTTCAAGAAGGATCTGTTCGTAGCGATTCATAAGATTAAACCTGATATGAAAAAAATTTCAAGACAGTAGAGATGTAATATCATTACCGAACAATCAGTGCTTCTGATTCCAGATCCGCAATGGCATGACCTTGTAGTTCTTGATGGAGTTGATGGATTTCATTTTTTGTAAAATTGCAGACCCATCGATCTGCTCTGCGCTCGATACTTGGAATTCCCTTACCCCGTACTGTATCAGCAATGATGCCGATTGGTTTGTCATTCTCCTTTTCATCTAAAGATTTGAATGCCATATCAAATGCATGAAAATCATGTCCATCAGGACGTAGAACATGACAACCAAATGCTTCAAACTTTGGTGCTAGTGGTTCTAATGGAATAAGTTCTTCGGTAGCAAAATTTGCTTGAAACTCATTGCGATCAACGATAACAATCAAGTTATTTAAATGCTGGGCTGATGCCACGAGTAATGCTTCCCAGATACTTCCTTCATTAAGTTCACCATCGCCAACGATCACAACGACACGGTTGTCGGTGTTACGCAATTTGCAGTCATAGGCAATGCCCATTCCAACTGATAACAAATGCCCCAACGACCCCGAATGAAACTCTACCCCATTAACATTCCTATTCGGATGCCAATAAATGCTATCATGCGTTTTCAAATGATTCTGCAAACGGCTCTTTTCGATAAAGCCTAACTCCGCAAAGACACCATATAATGCTGGGACATCATGCCCTTTGGAAAGCAAAAGATAGTCCCTTAGCGGATCCTGCGTTGTCTGTGGCGATACACGCAAGAACTCGGTATAGAGATAAACCAGAAGATCAGCGCACGATAACGAAGCACCTGTAAAACAGCCGCCGTCGGTAGACAAGGAAAGTATATGCTCACGTACTTTCAATGCGAGGTCTTCTAATTCCAGTTGACGTTGAGTGGTCATAGTAGAAAACTTTGATAACAAGTGGCTAAATAATATTTCGTGTTTGCGTAGCATGAATAGTATGCAATTCATCCAAGTGATGACGATACCAATTCACACCTGCAAACTCTTCGTTGATTGTGTGTATATCAGGGCGCTCTTGCAACAAGTGGAGTATATCATCGATAGTAAAGCGCGGATTTGCATCGTATAATTCAGCATAGACAGTACGAATAAATTCATAGTCTTCAGCGTAGTCAAGCGTCCAGCGATGCGACATCGATAGGTTTTGCCCTGTTTCCCACAATACATTCCCACAACGAAACAATCCAGTGTCCCAGATGTATGGTGTCGTATGTTCACGCTGCATCATAATGCGAGCATTTCGCCATGCTGTTTCAAGGGCTGCCATACTCATGACCTCGACATCATTTCCATCGGGATACGAAGCAGGATGAAGGTTCGATACATAATCAAAATCACATTTATGTTCACGGTAATATCGAATCACTTTATCAATAATAGCTGGATCAATTAATGGACAATCAGACGGAATTTTGACAATAGCATCGGCACAGTATTCTTTTGCACATTGGTAATGACGATCAAGCAAGTCTAACAAACTGCCACGCATGACGGGTATATCATAATATTTGCACAGGCGAACAATTTCGCTGTCATCATCATTTGTAGATGTTGCTACGACAACAGTACTTGGTTCATTTGCAAAACGAATCCGCTCCACTTGACGATACAGTGCAGGCATTCCGGCAAGTGGCTTCATTACTTTTTCGGGTAGCCGTGAAGATGACATTCGCGCTTGTACAACGACGACAATATTCATACTGCAAGCTCTCCTTTTACACCTGAATCTCTACCATAAGAAATAGGCACAACACGTGAGATTGGATGATGAAGTTGTGATGTATCTACGACTACTTTCCTGCACACACTTGCAATTGCCTGAGCAGAACTTGCTTGATTTTGCAAGGGAGCCAGGACACGTAAAGATTCGACATTAAATTCCGAATACACTTCCTTGCCAAGCGTAATGCCGATGTAAACTACAGTCGAGAACCTTGTAATCAAGACATCGCAGTTTGCAATCATTGCACCAATATTTCCATTCGTGAAACAAAGAGCTTGTGGTGCATATTTTTCAACTTCGCGAATGGCTCGATCATGATTTTCATTAGGATGAAATTTGAACATGAGCTGTCTGCCATTAGCAATTCGAAGTGCTTTTTCAATAAACTTTTTGCGGTTCTCATACTTGAATGTTTCTCGCGCATCAGATGTGGCAACCAGTACATAATTCTTATATGGAAAATCATTTTGAAGAAATTGTGCGCAGTTATCATAGTTTGGAATACCTGTCACCACAAGTCGGTCGGGATGAACACCTTTATTGATAAAATGTTGCTTATAGCCCTCAGAAGCAACGCAGAATGCTTGATACGCATGTGATAATCCGGTAGTAGCAGTGCTGGCTAAATAGCGCGGTAGTCGGAGATATTTCACTATGTAGTACATTAGGTTTTCGGGGTCTGTCATGCCCTCTTGTACTAGAACTATTGGCTTACCGACAATATTTTTAGGAATAATCAAATCGCTGCATGTAACAACTAAATCATAATCGCCATGCTCACCGCGATCATCAATGCAAAGATTATTACTTTGTAAATATTGAATTGTTGAAGAACGAAATGTGCCTGATAAAACCGTCTTGGATAAAAGACCCATTTTCACGGCAAGATTGATAATTCCATCGGCATAGTAGGGTGTGAATGCAGTCTGATACTCTTCTGGCAACGCTTGCGCAATGGCGTGCATCATGGTTGTTTGGTTCATAGAACCACAAATGAAGAGTATGCGATGCTTCATAGTTTTTGGGCGAATGATATTGACAGTTTTATTGGTTATTGATGGTATTGTATAAGTGTCCTCAAAACTACCTTACGAGCATTACCGACGTATAAACAGATAGTTACTGTTGTGTTATGATGGATTATCAAGCCATAACACTGTTCGACAGTCAATGGTGATGTTGGTAGTAAGCAATAGGTTGCACTATTGGCAGTGTAAATATCTGACCAACGCTATGCGTTACAATTTCTGTTGCATGTAGGGAATGTGCTGTCCATAAACGTTGCATTGGCTCTTTCATTGGCTCACCTGCTTGCCCAAAGGTATTGCAGTGCATTGGCATAAATGCTTTTGCTTGCATCATATCTGCCATAGCAAGAGCTTCTTCCGGTGTGCAATGATTATCGCCACAGCCTGTATAAGCACCAATAGGCATCATCGCAACATCAATGTCGGAGAGCGACTGAAAAGCAGATGTCAATGTTGTATCGCCTGCAAAGACAAGTCGCTTGCCACCACATTCAATAAGATAGCCATTGTAACTCCGACCGATTTTTTTTGAGCCATTGCGTCGATCAGCTTCCCATGGCATACGCCAACCATTGTGAAGAACCTCAATTGCAGTAATCTTGACATGCTGAAATTCGTAAGACATTCCCCAGTCTAATTCTTGGATACTGCGCCACAACAAGTGCTCAGTGATATCAGTAGTATTTTTTGCGGTGATGACATCAATTTGTGCAGGATAAGTTTCAGCAAAGTATTCTAGAGTTCTGAGATCGGTATGATCTATATGTGCATGTGAAAGCAAAATTATATCCGGTTTCGGCATATCTTCTAATGCTATCGCAGGCTTAACCAAACGCTTTGGACCAATGATTGCACCGAATAGACTTAAACCAATTCGATCAAACATTACAGGGTCGGTAAGAATGCATATTCCCAATACTTGAATTAACATCGTTGAGTGCCCTACCCACTGAATACTAATTGCATTGCAATCATAAGTACGTGGTAAAGGAAGCTTTGGCTGCTGAATTTTTGTGGTGAGAAGTTCTGTCGATTTTGCTAACAGTGGATTACTCATGACGTGCACAGAGACCGCACCAATGGCTGATGTTAGCGCAAGCGATGCAAATTGCCGACGTGAGAGTAGTGATGTTTTTGGAGCTTGGTGATTGGAGAATATTTGCGATGGCAACGCTTGATGCAGACTTGATTCTACTTGAGAATAATGACACCCTTGTTTCATACATGCTCCGATTAATGTGAACATCCTTGATACATGTACCAAGGCTGAGAATTAAACGGAAGCAAAACTATATACAGACTATCTACGATTTGTATAATGAGCACATAACATACAAACTGTTACTTGATAATAACACCTCCTAACATTGCAGTAATTCTGCATAACAGTGAAATAACATAGTTTCTTCAATAAAAAAAAAGAGCATCTTTCGATACTCTTTTGATAATATCACGTTGTCATATCAAGCATCAGTACGCATATCGCACTGTATATGTCAATACAGTTTTACCATCTTTCTTAGCAGGAATAGCCCACACCGCTTTTTGAGCATTTGGCGACGTATATGGCAAGGATGATTGAGTGATAGTCCAATTTGTACCAAATACTTTTTCGAGGTTAACGACAATGTCCTCTTTCTTGCGATTAGTAATTGTTACCTCCATTGTTTGTTCAAACACCTTATCAGAAATCTTATTGTAATTCTTTTGGATCTCGTCGCCTTTTACATCAAATGCATTACCTAACTTTAGCTTAATTGCTTCGTTGCGAGGTGTGTGGTCAATCGCATCTTCTCCGATGAATTCAGCGCTGGCACCGTTTTGTTTATTCATGCGCACTTTGCCTTTTGGCATTGGTACACCCAGACCACTTTTCTCATCGTTGATAAATTCAACAAAGACTTTTACATCGCGAGATCCGCTACCACTATACACAAACTGTTTTTTAGCAGGAACACTCTTTGCTTCAAAAAGAGAGATTTGTTTCATTTCGTTGTTTGCAAGTGTAACAGGACGCTGGAGGGTATACAAATGATACTCGAAAAACTCTTTCTCATCGAATTGCTGGGCACTTGCATCTGTTGCAAGCACACGTGATTGTTTGGTCTGTGCATACATCATTTGCACATTTTCTTGTACACGATTCACATCTCCTGCAATAAGTTTTAAGTTCGCATTGGGAAATGTTGCTCCGGTTTTATTGTCAATACTCACCCATGCGTTCACATCAACGGCATTTTCTTTATCGTTAAGAGTTGCAACATACTCTGCATGCCATTGAAAGCCACCGGTCTGATACGTTACAGCTACGGGCTGTTTTGCTGCAAGTTGAGATTGAACCGACCAT
>DHLT01000252.1:10578-13130 GCA_002405405.1 Ignavibacteria bacterium UBA4661
GACCATACTAATGTTGGTTGAAGAATCAACCCTTCCGGTAAACTTGGCAAAGCAACACGATATTCGTTGGCGCGGAGAATCATCACACCGCCTGTTTCGGGTTGGAGAACAATACTCTCGCCTGATGCAGAAAGAAGTTTGCCCTTCACTGTTTCGTTGGCACGACTTGTCAGCGTAATATCTTTGCCGATGTAGCGATCAAAAATTTTCCATGCATTCACCAAATCGTATTGATAATTCTGCTCAAGCACTGTTCCTTTTAGAACAGCTTGCACTGTAGTCGGATCAATTGCTGAAGGAATATCCGTGAAACGCACGGTAGATGCACCGAGTGGCAAAGTCATGGAGCGTATATCACGTACAACACCAAGATTGTTATTATAAACCGTAATATCGAGTGACACACGATCAGCTTGTTGTGCATTTGCCGAAACATAGGTAAGTAACAGAATCAGAAATGCAGCGAAACGATGACGAACAAAACGCAGACGGTGGAGATAGGTCAGCATAACAAGAAGAAATAAATGGACGAATAAGGATTGCTCTATCACCATAGATAAGCTACGGAATAAGACTGCACCAGAAAAGTACATGCAATGTTAGCGTGATGAACCTGAAGAATCGATGAAAGTACAAAAAAAATTCTGGCGAAAGAGCCATTGAAGAAACCATGCAGAAGACAAAGCTCCGATACAGTCAGCAAGCCAATCTAAAGCACTAACCGAACGATTCGGAACAAATGCTTGATGGAGTTCGTCCACAAAACCATACCCACAAGCAAATATAACTGCACAAAGAATCAGCATAATCTCACGCTTGTCGTAGCAGGAACGCAATGCAATACCTGTGCTGACACCAACACAGAAAAATGCGACCCAATGCTCTACTTTGTCATGAAATTCGATATCTGTTAATGGACTTGGTGGTTGTGGCATCGATGACAACCACCAAATACCAACTAAACAAAACATCATCGGCAACGTGCATATCACCGTACGCAATATTCCGTAAGCATCTAAATTTTTACTTTGTAGAGTTTTCATGATTGCATTAGATACGAGCGTAATGTCGTATAGGAAGATTCCAACAACAATGCTTGCTTTGGTTTTTCCATACATGCTTTCAGACGCTCCGGCAATTCAGGTGCAACACCTAGTGCTTGCTCAACGACATCGCCAAACTTCGCAGGATGAGCTGTTTCAAGAATGATATAAGCAGTTTCATCAGACAATATATGGCTTTGTGCATACTGTTGTAAAGCATGAAACCCAACTGCTCCGTGTGGGTCAGCAACATAACCGTACCGTTCATGTATCTCTTTCATCATTACAAAAGTATCTTCATCACTGGTGCTGTATGATGATACATGCTTACGCATCGTCTGAACATCATTATCAAATAATGCCATCAATCGGGCAAAGTTGCTTGGATTACCTACATCCATAGCATTAGACGGTGTTTGTACCGAAGGCTTCGGCTCGTATTTCCCCGATAAGAGATACTGTGGTACAATATCATTACGATTCACTGCGGCAAGACAATGTTCAATCGGCAAACCCATAAATTTTGTAAAGAGTCCTGCGGTAAGATTTCCAAAATTCCCGCTTGGTGTAATAAATACCACATTTTTAAACTCTTGCTGCACTTGTCCGATTGCACGAAAGTAGTATAACATCTGAGGAAGTAGTCGTGCAATATTGATTGAGTTTGCTGAGGTGTAGTCGCCATGCGCACGTAGAATCGGATCGTTGAATGCTTGCTTGACGAGTGCCTGACAATCATCGAATGTACCCTGCACTTCAATGGCTCGTACATTCCCTCCAATGGTTGTCAGCTGTTGCTCTTGAACTTTACTGACTTTACCTGAAGGATACAAAATACAGACATTAATTCCCTCAAGACCATAAAACCCTTGCGCCACGGCACTCCCCGTATCACCTGATGTTGCAACAAGAATAGTTAATGGCTTATTTGCTTGCTGGCGAAAAAAAGCAAGAAATTGTGCCATAAAGCGTCCACCAAAATCTTTAAATGCAAGTGTAGGTCCATGAAATTGCTCAAGAAAAAAAATGTTCTTGTGTTGCGACTGCGTATCGTGTAAACGAATAGACGGTGCATCCATCACGAGGGCTTTCTTAATAATCTCGCGTAACTCATGATCGCTCATATCATCACTAGTGTACGGGTGAAGCGCATGAAATGCCATTTCGTGAAATGTCATGGAATGAAGTGATTCCAATACATTCGATGAAAGTTTGGGAATGAATTCAGGCATATACAAGCCACCATCAGGCGCTAAGCCTTCTTGTACAGCATGAGCAAAAGATACGTGATGTGCAGGATTATTGGTGCTATAATACTTCATACAATGATCAATAGTGAATCAAATACATAAAGCAATGTACATCGTGCATGTGGTCTGTGCAACGAGGAATTACTTCTGTACTTATCGTAGCTTTCTATCTACATTAAAAAAATAAACCATATTCGAACACGATACCCGGTGAACCATTCTCTTTGAAATTCGGCACCTTATAAGCAAGCACAAGCAC
>DHLT01000070.1 GCA_002405405.1 Ignavibacteria bacterium UBA4661
CAGTTTAGCAAACATTCCTTTAGAGCGGAACTCATAGGGTTGCGGCGGCAAATTCATTTGCTCGGTATCCATACTTTCATCGATCATACCTGAAATTTTAACATATCCACCAAATGGCAACATTGATAATCGATAATCGGTATGATCGCCGCCATCCCAGTCTTCGGGTAATTGACCAAATGAAAAACCTGTAATCGCATTCCAACCGCAAACACGATTTCCCATACCAATTGAAAAAACCTCAGCCCGCGTTCCTGTTAGTCGCGCCGCCATGAAATGGCCCCATTCATGTACAGTAACAAGGATGCTGATCACAATAACGAAATACAGAAGCGTGAGTAAGAATTCCATCGGCGTTCCAAAATTGAATTAAACGTGAAAGAGAGTATGCGAAAGGTTTTGTGCTAATGTACGTGCTACACCACGAGCAGTTTCATCGGCATGGCAAATATCGTCAAGCGTAGGCTGAGAGCACTGATCAACTTTGTTGATTGTTTCTTCGATCAGCACCGGAATATCAGTAAAACGCAAACGATTCTGTAAGAATTCAGCAACAGCAATTTCATTGGCGGCATTAAGAATTGCCGGTACAACACCCCCTGCTTTGAGTGCGGAAAATGCCAATGACAAGCACGGAAATCGCTTACGATCAGGTTGTTCAAAGGTTAGTGTTTGCAGAGCTATACTCGTAAAATCCATGCGCGGGAAATCAGCTTCCCACCGATGAGGATACGATAACGCATACTGAATAGGAATTTTCATATCCGGCAAACCCATCTGTGCTTTGACAGAACCATCGACAAATTGCACCATCGAGTGAATAATCGATTGCGGATGAACTACAACTTCGATCTTTTCAGGTGGAACATCAAACAACCAATGCGCTTCGATGACTTCAAACCCCTTATTCATGAGTGTAGCAGAATCAATCGTGATTTTGCTACCCATACTCCAATTCGGATGCTTGAGAGCATCGCTTGCCGTCATCGTATCAAGTAGTTCAGCAGGTGTTGTACGAAATGGTCCGCCCGATGCAGTCAAGATTAATTTTTCAATATCGGACAATGACTCTCCAACGACACATTGCAGCATCGCGCTGTGTTCACTATCGACCGCAAGAATACTTGCTTTGTGGCGATGCGCCATATCGGTAATGACTTCCCCGGCACTCACCAATGTTTCTTTATTCGCCAATGCAACAGCAATACCTTGTTTAAGTGCATGATATGTCGGTAAAACACCGGAAAAACCAACCAAAGACGAAAGAACGATATCATTGGCTGAATCGCTTGCCGCCATGCAAAGTGCATCTCTACCGCATTCCATCCGTCCGGTAAACGATGTATGTTTTTTGAAAGTATGAAATGATTCTTCATCAGCAATGACAACACCATAGGGTTGAAATTCTTGAGCAACGCGCTCAAGCTCATCAATGCGATACTGTGTGGTTATCCATTGCAGTTGAAGTCGCTCGCGGTGTTGTCGAAAAACATCAAGTGCTTGCATACCAATCGAGCCTGTAACACCAAGAATAGAAAGTGTTCGTGTTGCTGATTGCAAAGACGAGAGTTCGTGCAAAGCCATGCTTACATTCCTTGGGTTATCGTTCGCATCATACAGATATTTCCTTCATCCATTATTTCATTGCATATACATCGTTAGTAATCTCTCGCTGCTTACGAATCGATATGACACGGTAATCATCGGAACGCAGAAAATCATCTTGTCGCAATGTAATTTTGACGAAATATTTTACCATTAACCGCGCAAGTTTTGAGAATGTTCCTTCGGTAAGATCTTTTGCAATTGTTGGATGCACATGCAACTCAATACGAAACTCTCGTCCGGGCGAGGCAATGAATTTTTGCAACCATCGCTCAATATCACTAATAACGACAAGTGTTGATTTAACGATACCGGTACCGGCACATGATGCACAAGATTCACTGAGAATTTGCGAAATACTTTGTCGAATACGCTGACGAGTAATTTGCATCAAACCCAATTGTGTAAGTGGATAAATCACAAATTTTGCACGATCAGGACGCATAAATCGATGCATGTCATTGACGAGTTTTCTGCGATTAGCTTCGTCTTGCATATCAATAAAATCCACGACTACCATACCACCAATATCACGAATACGCAACTGTCGAGCAACCTCGCGTGCCGCTTCGGTATTAATTCGCAGAGAATTTTGTTCCTGCTCACGCTCGCCGGTAAAGCGACCGCTATTGACATCAACCACGACCATCGCCTCGGTTTGCTCGATAATGAGATACCCACCACTTGGCAAAGGTACTTTGCGCGATACGGCAAGAGCAATTTCCTGTTCGATACGAGCCGCACTAAACATACTTTGGCGGGCATTAATAATCGGATCGTAGAATTCGATGTGCTTACGCATGTGCGGCGCTGCCCATTCGACATAGGTATCAATTTCTGTGTAGAGTTTTTTTGAATCGACGACAACACGCTTAACATTATCGGTCAGAAGATCGCGCATCAAAGAATTGGTCATGCTCATATCACGATGAACAAGACCTGGCTTTGTAGCTTGCTTTACTTTGGCTTCCACCTCGCGCCACAAGCGGAGTAATTCCTCAAAATCTTTGCGCAAAACGGCATCATCACGATCTTCAGCCTCTGTACGCACAATACACCCAACTTCTGCCGGAAGAATCGACCGTGCAATCGTACGCAAACGTTTGCGCTCTTTGATATCTCGAATTTTTTTAGAGATACCAACTGAACCGCTGAATGGCAAGAGAACCATGTAGCGTCCGGGCAAAGATATTTTGGATGACACACGAAATCCTTTCGAGGAATATGCTTCGCGTACTACCTGAACAATAATATCTTGACCGGGCGTCAGATTAATTTTGACATCACCCGAACTTTTCGTCTTGAATGTTGGTAATCTCTCAACATTACGCGGTGCACTGATAGTCTTGCGCAATGCCGAAGCAGCGGCTTTGGAGAGAGGTTCATTATCATCCGTAGAATGTGGACGAATATCATCGTCATCGTCGTCATCATCGTCA
>DHLT01000240.1:0-3112 GCA_002405405.1 Ignavibacteria bacterium UBA4661
AACACTTGTCGAGCAAATTGCTTTTGTAGCACGGTCGAGTGAATATGTCGATAGTAAAAGTGGTGTGTCTGCACGACTGACAATTTCAGCATTAGAGAATTTAGTGAGTACAGCCGAACGACGTGCTCTTCTGAATGCCGAAGAAGAGACAATAGTGCGCATAGCGGATTTTTGGGGTGTGATTCCGGAAATAACCGGTAAAGTAGAATTGGTGTATGAAGGTGAACAAGAAGGACCGCTGAAAGTAGCACAAATCCTCATGGGTAAAGCCATTCGCGAAATGTTTACACCAATCTTTCCCGATCCTGAAAAAGCAGGTAAGCGCAAGGGAGAAGCCAAATCTAGCCCATACAAGGAAATTACAGATTGGTTTAAGTCGTGAAATATGATCGACCTTATGAAAGATGCCAAGCACTTCGACTACGAAAAATCTTTACGCAGTGTGCCCGGGTTAGTACAGCTTGTTCAGCGTTCTGTACCCGATTTGAAGCAGGAAGAACTGCTTCTGTGGATGGAGTTTGTTCTGCATGGTTTGGCAGAATATTCCCAATTGTCAAAATTTACATTAGAGCGTGGCGGAACCCAATTCAAAGATTTATTCCAAAGTATGTTCTCGATGCAAAATAAATCTGATGATGACGATCTATAAAACTGATATGGCAGTGCACAAGGTAGCACAACAAGTTGAATGGTATAATCAGAAACAATATCAACAAGCCCTTGCACGATGGTGCAGGGGTTTTGTTGTTTGCATGTGTTGGAGCATTATTGTCATGTCGATTGTGCAAGAGACCATGCAAGCACAACAACGGGGCAACGATAGGGCAATCCCTGCTCCACAGCATGAAACGCTGAAGACTCCGGATTTTTCGCCGATTGACAAGTTACTCACTGACTCGCTTGCGATGATGAGTGGTGGCTGTGGTCTGATTCTCGTTCGTAATGATTCTATTCTCTACGCAAAAACATTCGGACATTTTTCATTGGATTCTGCTATCCCGATTGCTTCAGCATGCAAGTGGATCGCCGGTGCAACCATTATGACTTTGGTTGACGAAAAAAAACTCAGTCTGTCCGATCCTGTACGAAAATTTATACCACAACTGCCGATGTCTTTTGATGGGATTACCATACGACATTGTATGGCGCATATTGCTGGTCTGCAACCCGAATTGCCCGCAGTACGGAATAGTGCAATATCTTTGATGCAATGCACTGCTGAAATAGCAAAAATTAAACCGGTACGACCGCCCGGAAAAGGATTTGAGTATGGTACCGTGAGTATGCAGTTGGTGGGGCGCATTGCAGAAATCGTGAGTAAAACATCGTGGAACACATTAGTTGTACGCAAAATTGCTGAGCCACTTGGTTTGTATAAGACAGACTTTTATGGTTTAGGTGTAACAGATAATCCTTTGATTGCCGGTGGCGGTCGATCTACAGCACATGAATACATACGATTTTTACAAATGATATGGCATCGAGGCTTTGGTAATGGGCGGCAGATTATCGCGCCAAGCTCTATCGATATCATGCATAGCGCACAAACCGGGGGCGCACCTGCAACAATTGCTCTTCCAAATAAGCCCAATAATAAGCGATTTGCAGCTGTACCAACGCCGGAAACTTTTCGAGATTCTATTCCTTTGCATCCTCTGACAAAAAAGCCAATCACACCGGGATATGGTATTGGGATGTGGCGGATTACCGAGCCAACGACTACGGCTCTTCTTGAGCTCCATTCACAGGGAAAATTTGGTTTTACGCCTTGGATTGACCTTAAGAATGGTATCGTCGGCGTTTTTGCTGTTAAGTCTGAAGCAGGAAAAGTGAATCCCACATACCGTGCTTTGCGTAAGCACATTGAACAAATACTCGGGCACTGATAATGTTCAAAAGTCGAGATAGAAAAAACTGATAGGAACCAGACTGTATGATGTGATGTTCTCTTTGTATCTTTGTATGTGTCATAGCATAGTGCGATTGCCTATGTGCTGATGAAGAGTATCTTTTCTGCTATTTTTTCTCTGATTATGAATCGCGAATTTTCTCATGGAATCACTCAGCCTAGTCCCGAGCTAGAGCCGGATCAGGTGGTTGAAATTCTTTTGGAAGCATTTCAAAACAATGATGATGCTAATAGTGGTTTGCAAACAGTATATCGGTTTGTGTCGCCGAATATTCGTCCGTATACCGGGAGCTTCGATCAATTTGTTCAGTTTCTACGCCGTGCGTCATACAGCATTTTGATCAATCATCGGTATGCGGAAGTTAGTCCTGTGCAAGTACGTAATAATGCAGCAAATCAGCGAGTTGTCGTCTATGGTGACAAAGCACAAATGGCTGTCTATACATTTATTCTTTCGCGTCAAAAAGGTAATCAATATGATGGATGTTGGATGACGGAATTTGTCAGCGTCGATTGGGTAGCAGGATTGAATTAACTGTTTGAATTAAAAACCACGCAAACGATACATTCTACTAAAGCAAATGGGCTGGCAGTTGTTGATACTCTGCCAGCCCATTCTGTTTTATGAGATATGAATTATTCTTACTCGCGGATTTTGACTTCTTCAATCGTCCCGAATAAATTTAATCCTGCTTCGTCCGCTTGCTTTTTCAAATCGGTAATGTCTTTTGCAAAAAACGCATTGACTTTACCAAGACCTTGAATAAGAGCTTCTTTTGCTTTTTCTAAACCAACTAATGCCGCTTGCGTCGGGGCAGATTGTGCAGAGCGCATAGTAAAGATTGGCGTTTGTACTTTGGATTGAATCAATGTTGATGTGTCGAAAATACCTTGTTGGTTTGCAGCACCAATAAACATTTGCAAGAGAGAGTCAAGTTGTTTGTCTGCCGCGCGCGCCGAACGAGTTAAAGCATCTGCTTTTTTCTTATCACTCACATTTTTGATAAAGTCTGTAATACCTTTAACAGATTTTTTCGCATCATTGATTTGTTTGATGACACGTGCTGTTGCTTCAGATAATTTTTCCCCACGTTCCATTGCCGCAAAACGTTGTTGCAAGTCGGTGATGTTGGGATTGATCCGTGGATCTGCGGCGACTTCAATAGGTTGCGTATAGGTTTTGCCATTATACTTGATGCGTAC
>DHLT01000240.1:3245-4668 GCA_002405405.1 Ignavibacteria bacterium UBA4661
TACTACTGTATAAGTGCCCGGAAGTACCGGTAAGCCCGGACGCTCTTCGCCCGGAGCACCGCCACCCATACGGGGGACTCGTGCTGCACCTTCAGCTTCGTCATCGCCACCAACATCAATACCTTTACGGTTTAAGTCCCAATATGCAATATTGATACCTTGCTTCATGGTACCTTTGAATGTACGAATAACCGTTGTGTCTTGAAGGATTTGAATGTCCATACGCTGTTCACGCGGTGTACCATCTTTGGCAATGACACTGTCAGGCGGATTAAGCATATACTGAATACGACCATTATCGCGGCGTGACTCACCTCGGAACAGTGAACTTCCTGCGGCAACATAGCTACCCGCCCAAAATTCACGTTCCCATTGATATGCTTTGCTGGTTGAGAAGAGAACAAGTTCTTCTTTCAGGCGTTTCTCAAGGGTGATTTCTCGCAGTGGGCGAATATCATCAAGAATGTACAAAGCACGACCATGCGTAGCAATCACGAGGTCATGATCACGTTTGTGAATTGCCATGTCATAGACGGGCACTGTAGGCAAGCCGTTTTTCCATTTGAACCAATTGCTACCGCCATCAATACTGACATACATACCGAATTCTGTTCCTAAAAACAATAGGTTTGGTTGTACAAGGTCCTGACGAATTGCATGGCAATAACCATCGATGCTACTACTGCTAAGCGATGTCCATGTTGCACCGAAATCACGCGTAACGAAGACATAGGTTGCTTGATTACCTCGACGATGATCGTCGAAAACAACAAAAGCAGTTGCCGCATCATGAGGCGATGCCTCAACGCATGGCACCCAAGTGCCGGCAGGGAGATTAAACTTTTTGTTGGCAACGAGAGCATTGCTGACATTCGTCCATGTTTTACCACCATCTTTGGTGAGTTGAACATTACCATCATCGGTACCAACCCAGATTACACCTTGCTGTTTCGGTGAGGGAGCAATCGACAGAATTGTACAGTAATTTTCTGCGGCAGTAACATCGCGGGTAAGTCCGCCACTAAGATATGATTTTTGCTTTGCCGTATCATTCGTTGTTAAATCCGGGGAAATGATTTCCCAAGAATTTCCTTTATCAGGACTACGGTGTAAAAATTGTGAGCCGTAGTACACAACTTTGGGATTAAAAGGATCAAGAGCAATGGCAGCATTCCAGTTGTAACGATGCTTAACTCCGCTTTCGGTCGGGCGAATCGATTTTCGACCACCTTTAAGGTTAAAATAGGTCAATGCTCCGCCTTGCGACATAGCATAACCGGCTTCGTTATTTTCAGGATCAGGCACGGTTGCAAAGCCATCACCGAAATTGACCATTTGCCATTCGCCATTGTAGATGCCATTGCTTTTGAGACTGGTGCTGGGACCGCGCCATGATCCATAATCCTGCAAGCCACCATAGACA
>DHLT01000240.1:4798-5101 GCA_002405405.1 Ignavibacteria bacterium UBA4661
GACCGCGCCATGATCCATTATCCTGCAAGCCACCATAGACATAGTAAGGAAACTGGTTATCAAGATGCACGTGATAGAACTGTGCCAGAGGAATATTGTCAACGAAGTGCCAACGTTTGCCACCATCACGCGAAAGATACACGCCACCATCATTACCATTAATCATGAAGTTTCCTTCGGGGTGAATATACAGTGCGTGGTGGTCGGCGTGAACAAGTTGGTCGGGCACATACATCGTAAATGTTCTGCCCGCATCGATGCTCATATCGATCTGCACTTGTAAACGGAAAATGGTATTCTCAT
>DHLT01000240.1:5242-5671 GCA_002405405.1 Ignavibacteria bacterium UBA4661
ATTCTCATTTTTGGGATGAACACGAATATCACAGAAGTAAAATGGACGAGGATTGACATTCGGTGCTTTATTTTGTGTACGCCATGTATAGCCACCATCGTCCGAGCGAAGTAGTGCGCTCTCTTTTGCCTCTACGAGTGCATATACTACACTCGGATTACTTGGTGCGAAGGCAATACCCGCACGTCCAAGATCACCTTCCGGTAAACCATCTTTCGTTGTTTGTTTAGTCCATGTTTCACCGCCATCAGAAGAAATATATATGCCACTGCTTTTACCGCCTGAGGTGAAAAACCATGGCTGACGACGATGTTCCCACATCGAACAAATCAAAATATTGGGGTTAGCAGGATTAATTGCTAAATCAGCTGCACCGGTTTTTTCATTGACATATAACACTTTTCTCCATGTTTTGCCACCATCGGTTGT
>DHLT01000240.1:5761-6383 GCA_002405405.1 Ignavibacteria bacterium UBA4661
TGTTTTGCCACCATCGGTTGTTTTAAAGATGCCACGTTCTGTGCCATCGCTCCAAAGTGGACCCAGTGCAGCAACATAGGCGACATCAGGATTAGCCGGATCAAGAATAATACGTGAGATACGCTCGGTTTTTTCTAAGCCAAGGAATCTCCATGTTTTACCACCATCCAAGGTCTTGAATACACCGCGACCAACACTTGTACTGTTGCGAACATTGGATTCGCCTGTGCCGACCCATACAACATTGGGATTCGATTGCTGGATCGTGATAGCACCGACAGCAGAAGTACTTTGGTTGTCGAATACCGTTGACCATGTCTGACCGCCATTGGTTGATTTCCATACACCGCCGATAGCCGCTCCAACCCAGATGATGTCAGGATTTGCATGTACCGCATCGACTGCCGCAACACGTCCACTCATGCCTGCAGGACCAATCGAGCGTGCTTTCATCTGTACAAAAAAGAGGGAATCATTGCCGGCACTGTTATTCTGCGCAAGCAGTCCGCCGCAAAGAGATAGCAAGGTTATGGCGGTTACAAAAGCAAACCGCAGGTTTCTTGATCGAGAGATGAATAGTCTCATATCATCACAAAAGAAAATGAAGAAAAAAGGGGGATGG
>DHLT01000240.1:6498-6837 GCA_002405405.1 Ignavibacteria bacterium UBA4661
ATGAAGAAAAAAGGGGGATGGATCTATAATAAGCACTATGTAATGTATGATGGAACACAATAATACGAAGTTCATTGGCAAGGAATAAAGAAATTACTCCACTGTTTTTATTTCTTGCTGTTGGAGAAAATAACTTTTACAATTATGCTTGTTTAGTACGGTTGTATCACCTTTGCATATTGTAGTTTTGTAATGTCTTGGTGGTCTTGTGCGATGATTTACGCATAAGGTAGTAGTCATTTTTGGAAAAAACATTTGCAGTCCTTTCCTCTCCCTGATTCTATAATTCATAGTATAGGCGCGCTTGGCGATGAGCATGGTATTGCCGTGTTTGTCGTG
>DHLT01000240.1:6965-10048 GCA_002405405.1 Ignavibacteria bacterium UBA4661
CGATGAGCATGGTATTGCCGTGTATGTCGTGGGTGGCTATGTTCGTGATATTCTTCGCGGCGGTGCCCGTAAAGACATTGATTGTACTGTTATCGGCGATGCGCTGGGTTTTGCTCACATTGTTGCCAAAAAGTTCCGTTCAAAAGCTGTAGTCTATGAGCGATTTCGTACAGCAATGGTGCCTATTGGGGAATACCAGATCGAATTTGTTGGAACACGCAAGGAAGAATATCGTCCGCATTCTCGTAATCCGATTGTTAGCGAAGGAACATTGGAGGATGATTTGCGCAGACGTGATTTCACTGTTAATGCGATGGCAGTTGCTATTACGAAACATAATCCGCGTCATGCCTTTGGTGAATTGGTTGATTTGTTTCACGGAGCAGATGACATTGCTAAAAAAATTCTTCGCACACCTTTAGATCCTACCATTACCTTTAGCGACGATCCTCTGCGTATGATGCGTGCGGCGCGGTTCTCGGCACAATTACAATTTGAGCTTGAACCATCTACACTCGAAGCAATTAAACCATTACGAGATCGGATTTCAATTATTTCGCAAGAGCGTATTACCGATGAGTTCCTGAAAATTTTACGTTCACCAAAACCAAGTATTGGATTACATATCTTGTATCAAACTGGCTTGATGGAGCGTGTTTTTCCGGAAGTGCATCGCTTGGCGGGGGTTGATCTTATGCAGGCTGAAGGGCGTATGTATCGCCATAAAGATGTGTTCTACCACACGCTTCAAGTGGTTGATAATGCAGCAGAAATGCGCGACAATGTCTGGTTTCGCTATGCAGCATTGGTGCATGATATTGCCAAACCAAAAACTAAGCGATTTACACAGGGTATTGGATGGTCATTCCATGGACATGAAGAGGTGGGGGCGCGTTGGCAGGATAAAATTTTTCGCCAGTTGAAGTTGCCTTTCGATCATTTAGAATATGTTAAAACATATGTACGCCTGCACCAGCGACCGATGCAGCTTGTGAGCGATGAAGTAACAGATTCAGCAATGCGGCGGATTATCGTACAAGCAGGTACGGCTTTGGAAGATCTTTTCGCGCTATGTCGTGCTGATATTACAAGCAAACAGCCTCAACGAGTAGCACGCTACATGCAGAACTATGATATTGTCTATCAAAAAGTGTTGGATGTCCGCGAGAAAGATCGTCTGTATGCTTTTCAATCACCTGTACGCGGTGAGGAGATTATGCAAATATGCGGTTTAGAGCCATCGCGTGCAGTAGGGTACATCAAAACCATGATCGAAGAAGCCATTCTTGATGGCATTATTCCGAATGAGTATGAGCAAGCAAAAGCATACATGCTCACGCACAAAGATGAGTGGATTTCTGCATCGACCACCGAGCGTAAAACAAAGCATGGTTTGGTGAAAGAATTGTTGCATACGGGGAAGAAATCTAATCAGTAGAGGACTCTTATATTTGGTAAAAGTGTTGAATAATTTTCTACGAGCAGTCGATATTTCTTGAGCATTGTATGGAACTTCAAACAGATCTTTATTTAGCTGACAGCAGGGAGCAGTTAAGACAATTGCCGGATCATTCGGTGGATTTGATTGTGACATCACCACCGTATGCTGACCAACGCAAAAGTACGTACGGTGGTATTCATCCCGATCAGTATGTCGAATGGTTCTTGCCGATTTCGGAACAGCTGTTGCGTGTGCTTAAGCCGACAGGAACATTTATTCTTAATATCAAAGAAAAGGTTGTTGATGGCGAGCGTAGCCCGTATGTCATGGAGTTAATTTTGGCAATGCGCAAGCAGGGCTGGCTATGGACGGAAGAATTTATTTGGCATAAAAAAAATAGCTATCCCGGTAAATGGCCTAATCGTTTTCGAGATGCGTGGGAGCGACTCTTACAGTTTAATAAAGAGCGAAAATTTGCCATGTATCAAGAAGAGGTTATGGTGCCAATGGGTGATTGGGCAAAATCCCGTTTAAAGAATCTTTCATCTACTGATACGATACGCGATAATTCTAAAGTTGGTAGTGGGTTCGGTAAAAATGTTTCCAACTGGGTACATCGTGAAAAGGCATTTCCAACAAATGTTCTTCATTTGGCAACTGAGTGCAACAACAAAAACCATTCAGCGGCATTTCCGGAAGAATTACCTGAATGGTTTATCAAGTTGTTTACGAAAGAATATGACACCGTACTCGATCCATTTATGGGTAGTGGTACAACAGTTGTTGTTGCAAATCGACTACGTCGTCATGCTATAGGGATTGAAATTATTCAGGAATATTACGATATGGTTCAAAAGCATTTTCATCATTCAGAACTTACCTTGTTGTAGGATATGTATGGCTACACTGCATCTTGAAGATGTTACTCACTATGTCGAAACTCATATCGCTTCATTTCATCAAAAGCGTGTTCAGAGTGTTGATGGATTGCAATTAGAGAAAATTCTCAAGCGAAAGAACCCGTATTTATTTCGCGCAAAAAATGTTCACACACCGGAACAGTTAGTGCGAGCCATTGTTGATGCTCACATCTCATCGCATGAAGAAACAATCTTTGGTGATTGGTTAGAAGGGTTGGCCATTTTCATCAATGCTAAAGTTTTTGGTGGTATGAAATCAGGTATTTCAGGTATTGATCTTGAATTTCAAGATGAGGGTATCCGATATATTGTTTCGATTAAATCAGGACCAAATTGGGGTAATAGCTCACAAGTAAAAAAGATGAGAACGGATTTTACAACCGCTCAAAAAGCTCTCCGAACAAGTAACTCTCAACTACATGTTGTTGCAGTGAATGGTTGTTGCTATGGTCGAGATAATAACCCTGATAAAGGCGGATACTTCAAATATTGTGGGCAACGGTTTTGGGAGTTTATTTCAGGTGATGCTAATCTCTACACCGATATTATCAAGCCATTGGGACATAAAGCCCATGAGCGCAATGAAGAGTTCATGCAGTCGTATCACCGTTTGATTACGCGTATGGTACGAGATTTTTCTAACAAATACACAACGCAGGATGGCAATATTCATTGGGAGAAAATCATCATGATGAACTCTGCCCAGTAACAAATTCAATTTT
>DHLT01000240.1:10219-19509 GCA_002405405.1 Ignavibacteria bacterium UBA4661
ATTTTCCGTACAGACATTTATCCTCTGGTGAAATTTTATATGCACATTCTTTCTTTTTACAAGTGGACTGTTATTTCTTTTAGTCTTGCTCTTTTCTCATGTCAACGCTCAGCACCCATCAAAAGTGAACCTGTGAATCTGCATGGGGGTGTGCAACGGACGAATGCCTTTGAGCAACGCGCATTTTCCGGGAAGTATGTCTTTACAAGTGTGCCGAAAAATTTTCATGAACAGCAACTTAAAGCCATGCGTTCAATGACACCACCGCTTCTGCTTGCTTCCGGCGAAATTGTTGTGAGTACGGTACAAGGAACGCTGCTCTACACTAAAAATGAAGCGATCACAAAAAAAGTGACATTGAATAATGGTGCTCGAGCCCTTTCTGCAATGGTTGCTGATGCAACAGACAATATCTATGTACTCGGTAATGATGGTGCAGTACATTCAGCAACATTCGATGCACAAATACGATTTGCAACACCATGCTTCGAGAAAACACAGATACTGTCAGCTATGACCCCGCTCATTCAGAATGATGGTGTTGTCTTTGGTGTTGTAAAGAAAAAAGGTGGTGAGATCGTCAAAATAGATTTCGATGGTAAAATCTTGTGGAGGCAATCCACGCCACTGACACCTCTTGGTACATGTGCCGCTACAACGATGAATGCTGATGGTATGATTGTCATTGGATTGACATTTGACGACGATACTGCATCTGATTCTCTCATTGCACTTGACAATAGCGGAATTCGTCGTCATAGTTTTAACATCGCAGGAATGCGTATTATCGCACATCCGGTCGTGATCCCTGCTACAACAGGAGCCGGGTACAATATCTTGGTTGGTGGTATGACCAATAGCGATGGCAAACGATTAGCAGTTTTGCACAATATGTCTTCCACAGGAGGAACAAATTGGTCGAAATCATTGCCTATGCTTCCCACAGGTATTGCTGTAGCCGGTGATGGTACGATCATCGTCAAAGGATTCAATTCAACATTAGCAGGTCAAGAAAGCATGATCGTGGCTTTTGATGCGCAGGGCAAAGAATTATGGCGACTGAGCTTAGAAAACACATCGATTGATACTCCACCGATGATTTCATCGAGTTCGATTGCCATTGTTGGTACACAAGCACAAACTATGGGTGTATATTTCTTGAATCGAGCAACAGGAAAGGTCCTCAATGTTGTATCGCTTCATGAAGCACCGATTGTTAATGCACAGCCCATGGTCGATGCTGATGGTGGACTGATATTTTCAGGAGCGGAGCAATGCGCTGTAGTACGCATCGCAGGCAATGTATTGGAGCGACTACTGCCGTATTGATAAATATACGATCATGAAGCATTCTCTTCTATTGATTGAGCAAGGTTGATCAAATAAAGAAATCAATCATTAGAGTAAGAATTCTCCATAAGTTTTTCTTTGAATGCTGTATTGAATGTATATCCAAAGGTTAGGACTAAGGCACGAGTATCCACTTTGAAAATGCGGTTGCTGGCAAAGTCTGCCGTTGCAAGCGCAACGCCGCCACGTTGCGTATTGAAAATGTCTGTTATCACCATACCAATACGACCTTTTCCGCTCAAAATCTCTTGTTGAATACCAAAGTCGGTATTATACACTGCTACTCGTGTTCCTTGTGGTGCAACTACAGGAGCATTATAGATACTGATTATCTATGATAAACAAAATATCATGAAAACATGAACATGATGATGGTACAATATCGCAACATAATGTTAGCGCGCAATCACAAGTGGTATAGATCCACTCACATCAGTACCTTGTACACGAACTGTATAGCGACCGTTGGCATATCCATGAGCAGAGAGTATCACGGTATGTTCGCCTGCACTACGAGGTTCAGTGCCTCTATACACTGATTTGCCTTGCATATCAAGGATCTCAATCGTTATCACCGTTGGTTGCCGCAAGGAAAAGAGAATCTGCATAGAGTCAGAAACGGGATTCGGTGTAACGGATACTGATAGGTTTTGCGTCGGTGTCATACGAATTGACGATGCCGCAGGAGCAAACATGCCACGAATCGTTTCGCTCATTAAGAAACGCCAATTTCCCCATGAATGACCTTGTGGTACTTCACGATACTGGAGTGTGTAGCCCTTGTTTTGCATGATATTGCGCATGGTACGAGCATCATCTTGTGTGTCAAACATTGTTCCCGTGGTCATGATAATACGAATGGGGCGCATGGCAGAATCACGCCATTGATTAAAAATGCCCGTTCGAAACCAAAATGCCGGCGAGTGAATACCTGTAATCCCAAAGATATCAGGGCGTGAGATAGCACAGTATGCCGAAGTCAATCCTCCAAGTGATGTCCCAAGAACACCGCGACTATCAGCTCGTTGTATTGTACGGTACGTTGAATCAATGCGAGGAATCAACTCACCCACGAGATATTGCAGATGTGCAGGTGTAGTCGCATACTCGCTTTGGCGACGATTGTTGCCGAGATTATCAGGATTACGCGGGTCAACAAAGATGGTAATGATACCTCGACCGATAAGACCATCTGCTGTAAGATTATCTAGTACGGTTGGTAATGCACCCAAACGGCTGTCGCTGTATTCTTGCCCATCCATGACATAAAGCGAAGGATAGGTGCGCGTGGAGTCATAATGTGGTGGTAAATACACCGTATATTGTACATCATATCCCAATGCACGACTGGTAAACCGTTGTGCACTTGTTATGCGTCCACGAGCGATACCGACGCGCTCACTAGCATCGGGCGATGGACGGAAATCACCCATGCGTAATTCAGAATTTGGACCAAATCCACCCCATTGTTGTAGCGGGTTTGCAGGGTCAAGAATAAAATTATTACCGGCAAGAACGATTTTGTAATCGACTCGTGCTGTGAGGGGTAAACTGAGTTTTAATGTCCAAATGCTCGTACTGGATGTTGTATTCATACGGTATCGTGTACCGGGAGCAACAGCACTCCACCGATTGAAATCACCACTCCAGCCGGCACTATTACTCGTGCCATTGTATAAGAAAAGCACTGTATCTGCAATAACAAAGGGAATGCGATTAGCGCGCTGTAAATCATTGAAAAGTGTTTGTAGTCCGGCACTGTCTTGTGCTTGTGAGAGTGTAGCAATACGATTTTCAAGTGCGGCAATGCTGGTTGGAACTGATGGGGACTGAGCATGTATAAGGGTCGCACCAAAGAAAAGTATCATTATAAACCAATGCCGATACAAGCGAAAAACTGCACACATAGAGGTAAAGCAAAGAAGGGAGAAACAAATTTGAAAGCTTAACTAACCACTGGCATCTGCATACGCGTGGGCGGTAAAAACAGTAAGAGTGCTCCTTCGTGGAGCGTGATAACCGATTCCCATGCAGTTGTACGATTGCGTGCACCTTCTCGGTGTGCAAGCTCTAACATTTCATTGTTCAGATTCCACTGTAGTCCCTCGGTTGTCATACGTGCGTGAGGTTGCGGAATAAGTGAAACAAGAGTGTTAGGCGCTACTGACCAATGATAGGGTTCATCTCGAGCATACAAAGGAATAGCAAACATTGTTTCAGCATAGAGGCAAAGATTTGCGCGCTGACCATAGCGCATAAAAATGCTGAGATTATTGAGCGTATGGTCAAACTCGCCACCATGTAGACCGACAATCAGAATATTGTTCATATTCTTTTCGGTAATGACATACTCTAATACTTTTTCAAAGTCGGTTGATTCTTGGCTTGGTTCATGTCGAATCTCTGTAAACATGCTATTAGTCAAGTGGGTTTGGGTTCTTTCGATGTTGGGAAGTAAAGAATCAAAATCACCGACAACTCCGGCAGGACGTATATTCATGTAGAGAAGTGGCACTGCCGCACCATCTGCCGCGAAAACAGGTAATGCTGCATGTGCATCAAACCATGATCGGTCAGGGAGTGCACTATTAAGTGCAACGATACAATCGGGTTGTGGATATGAGAAAAATGGCATAAATGACGAGAAAAAAAATTATGAGTCCCCTTTCATAAAGGTACAATTTACCGCCGAATAATTCGAAAATCAACACGACGATTTTGACGTTGTCCATCTTCTGTACTATTATCCGCAACAGGATCATCCATACCATATCCTTTAGTACGAAGTCGTGTGGATTTGATATTTTTCTTTTTCACTAAGTAGTCACGCACGGCATTCACTCGTGCTTGTGAAAGAGCATCGTTGATTGCTTTTGCACCGATATTGTCCGTATGTCCACGGAGTTCGATTTCAAGTGTGGGATTCGATTGTAAAAAGGCAGCGAGTCTGTCTCAATCGGGAAATGATTCTGTCTTTAAATCAGACTGGCGAAAATCGAAAAAGATATTATTCAAGCGAATAGCGGTTGCTGTGCCCACAGGTTTTAAGAGAAGATCGCGTTTGATTTCCGTATAGACACGCAAGTCTGTCGTGTTGATTTGTTCACTTGCCGGATAGTAGCCATTGGCTTCAGCGTAGAAACCGTATGACGCACCTGCCGGTAACGAAATTTTGAAAGCACCGTCTTGCGGATTTGTCCGTGCAATGCCGATTTCTTTGCGTGCAGTGAGATCTTCATAAATAATTTTTGCGGCGATAGGTTGTCGTGTATCAGCATCGAGAACATTACCTGCAACAAGGACAACCGGGCGTGGACGTGCACCGTCAGGTAATGCAACGCGATAAATATCTAAATCACCTCGTGTCGGATGCGATGAAACCATGTAAGCATAATCACCACGTGCAGGCATTGTGTAGTATGCATCAAATTCCGCTGTATTGATAGGGCTTCCTAAATTTTGGGGTTCAGACCATTTGGTCCATGTACTATCTAAGCGGCGTGTAACAAAAACATCAGCATCACCGAATCCGGGTTTGCCATGAGTTGAGTAATACATGGTAGTACCATCGGCAGCAATAAAAGGTGCAATTTCGCTTCCTGCAGTGTTGATGACGGCACCTGTATGCTGGGGTTCGCTCCAGACTTGATTGTCGTTGGTGTCGCTGATAAGAAACGAAACATAAATATCCTTGTCGCCCATAGAATCGTCTCGTTCTAATGCCATGAGCATTGTTCTGCCATCGGGCGATAAACAGTATTCGTTATACTTAGCGCGATTATAAAAATTGGTAATCGTGATATCTTTAGGAATGCTCCATGTTTCACCAATTTTTCTGCTGATTGAGAGTCCAATACCCTTTGCACGACCGTCATTGGTGTACGTATTCATCAAGAGAAGTGTATTGCCATCGGGTGTAACAGAAATTACCGCATTATAACCTTCATTATTCAAGGGAAAACGGGGGTGCTGTGCCGGACCCCATCCCATTTCACCGTCATCATTTTTTCGTAATTGTGAATACCAAATATCCTGTTTTTCTTGGGGTGCAACATTGGCAGGATCATTCGAACGAACAAAATAGAGCGTTGCGGCATCAGCGGAAATAATGGGTGCATAATCGTTATAGCGTGAATTAACATTGACATCGAGTGGTTCTTTTAACAGTGTAGAAGCATTAGCGGGCATAGGTACAAGATTGATATTCTCTTTGGGGGCAGTACGTATGGTTAGTTTAGAAACTTCAATAGACATGGTGCCATGAAGACAAAAACCAATGCCATTCGCACGCAAACGATATGGTGTTGCTACTGTCGAATAAACATACTTACCATTAACATATAGTGCAATCATGTCAGCATATTTACGAATGGTCAAGACATTGACATTACGTATAGGACGGATAGCCGAGTTGCGGGTCCATGGAAAAATATCTTCAGCTGTTACCTGCGATGTTGTTTGTCCATGCTCTTGTTCGCGCCGAGTGAACTGTGCAAAGCCATTGCTGCTGATTGAGTAAGAATAATAGGTATTTGGATTTGCATAGCCGATAACAAGGCCATACCCAAACTCTTCTCCGCCATCAATTTGGCGGATGTGAGCTTCGATTTCATAAGGCAAAGAGTCGCGTAATTCGGGAACAGGGATATACACATAGTTGGATAATCCTTTGGTCGTATTACTGATAACATAACGACCATTACGGAGCATTGCCTGACCCGATTTATTCGGTAAATCTCCGAGCAACCAGCGGTTTGCATTCGTTTGAAAATTCTCCGTAAGAATCGTAAGAGGATAGGATTGTGCGACCAATATGCACATAGATACACAAAGACACAGCAAGATTGACGCACTCATCAGGATGAGAGAGCGTAGTGTCGATAGCGAAGAAGAAAAGAGAGTAATCATAGCATCAAAGTATCATTATGCAAAGATACTGTGCGAAATGATGCACAAGAGAGAGAAAAGAGTGGCAATCCCAAGAATTGTCGCAGTACTGGAGGATGCGAAAAAAGAAAAGGTTGAGATGATCATTCAACGACAGAAGGAATGCTCCTGCCGAATTCACGTAAATGCCGATACATCAATTCTAAAGGCAAGCCCACGACATTATAATAATCACCACGAATTTCGCTTACAAAGACTGCCCCAAAGTCATCTTGAATACCATATGCACCGGCTTTGTCCATAGGTGAACCCGTCGCAACATAAGCATCAATTTCTTCCGAAAGAAGATCACGAAATCGCACTTCGGTACGTTGAAAATCAACAACATATTTTTCAGTACGTGAATCCATGATAGCAATACCGGTGAGCACTGTATGTGTGCGGTCACTCAGGGTACGAAGCATCTGTTTTGCATGTTCTGCATCAGTAGGCTTATTTAAGATGCGAGTGCCGAGCAGGACGGATGTGTCTGCACCAAGTACCAATGCACTCTCCCCCTTGTTATATAAGTCCGTTGCTACAGTCATTGCTTTGTGTAAAGCTAAGTGCATGACATGTTCTGCGGGGGTAAGATTGACCGGTACCAAGTCTTCATTGTAGTGCGATGGTTGTACAGTGAACTTCACACCAATTTGTCGCAACAACTTCTCGCGCCGTGGTGACGAAGAAGCCAGAATAAGAGGCAAAGGAAATTGTAGCAACGACGAGTAAGGCATACGAAAAATTTGTAATGATTAACGTGAGTGATATGATCTGTTTCTTGGCTAAGAAAAAAATGTGGAATCATGGAACAAACGATAAGGTGAAGTTACATAAATCTCATGGTATGAAATTGAAAAAATCCGCAGGGAATTGTGCCTATTTCTAGGGACTGATGGTAGAGTTTATGCCAGCGAAATTGATCCTAAGATTGCTTGTTTCCGTGCACCTGTAACCGAAGGGATATTGCTGTGTAATCCTGCTAGTGTACGATAGGCATAATAGCCGAAAAACATTGCTTCCTTGGCATCAGCCGGAATGCCAAGTGCTTCAGTTGTTGTGTACGTTGCATCGGGAAGTTCTCTCAATAACGTCTCGATGATGACAGGGTTATGGATCACACCGCCGGCGGCAACAATATGACAACGAGGATTGCCAAAGCGACGGATATTTTCAGCAATACTCCAACCTGTAAATTCTGCTACGGTACGAATGACATCCTCAGCGGGTTGGAATTCATGATAGTTGTATTTCAACGCTCTATCCAAATATTCCGGTGTGAAAAGTTCACGTCCTGTTGACTTTGGTGGCGATGCTATGATAAATGGTTCTTCTTGAAGCGACATCATAAGTTTGGGAAGTAGCTGTCCGGCACGTGCTGCACTTCCATTGGAATCATATCGTTTACCATAGAATTTCCGCATGGCTAAATCACTCAAGATATTACCCGGACCGGTGTCGAAGGCGATAACATGTTCTTCGGACGCATTGGGTGGAAGCAGGGTGATGTTGGCAATACCACCAATATTCAGTGCGACAACATAGGCATCCGGTTGTGAGAGAAAAACATAATCAAACATTGGCGCAAGAGGTGCACCCTGCCCACCGAGTGCCATGTCTGCTGATCGCAAATCGCCCACGACAGGTATGCCGAGAATCTGTGCTAATGTAGAAGGTGAACCAATTTGCCATGTATGGCGCACAAGATGATTGCCAAAATCTTGTCCGATGGGTTCATGCCAAATGGTTTGCCCATGTAAGCCGATCACACCAATATCTTCAACACGTTTTCCGATATGAGCGCACCCGGCTCGTACGGCATCAGCATAACATAGCGCAAGCGCTGTGTGCATTTGTGAATATTGCGCTGTTGTTATCGTATGCCCATGAATCATGTCATACAGTCCTGAACGAACTTCATCAGGGAAAGGATGCGTTATAGAACCATGTAAATGGAAACTGTGTCTATTCGTTTGGGGATCAGTGCTGATATCCAATAGAGCAATATCAATGCCATCGAGTGAGGTACCACTCATAATGCCACAAACAAGACGAGGGTGGGAAATCCATTCGGAAGAAGAAAGTAGAGTCATGAAAGTAGCAAAGGAAAACAAAATGAGAGCAAAAGCTTATAGCGCAAAAGAGATGAGGAATCGATATGCTTTCGGCAGAAGCAAATACAATAGGCTCAAAATACAAGACAGCAGGAAAACAAAGCTATGAAAATATTCAATAGAGATATCGAGAATGGATTCATCAATTTAAATGAAGAATGAACGTAATTTAGAAAACTGCAACATTGATTGTGTTCATTTTTGTTGATCATCCACACATATTCATACCTATGACTCCACAACTTGATCCTGTCGTCCTTTTTTTTGTTTTGGGAGCAATTGCCGCTGTTGTGAAGAGTGATCTTCGGATCCCGAAATCATTCTACGAATTACTGAGCATTTATTTGTTACTCGCGATTGGCATCAAGGGTGGTATCGAAATGTTCCGGAATACTATTGAACATCCTTTGCTGACTGTGTCGGTACTCATCATGGCAGGTGCATCGCTGACAGTAATTGCATACAGTACTCTTCGCTTTGTCCTTCGCCTCGATCATATGAATGCTAATGCTTTGGCTATGCACTTTGGTTCGGTAAGTGCCGTAACATATGCTGTTGCTTCAAGCTATGTACATCAACATGCAATGGAGTATGAACCATTTCTTTCTGTTGCGCTTGTTTTGTTGGAAATTCCGGGTCTTGCTATGGGTGTGTTGATTCAACAAATATATATGCGTCGACATCATGATGAGGTAGTCAAAGCTACAAGTAAGCCACCCTCAACATGGGCAATCATACATGAAGTACTCTTTAATAAAAGTATCCTTCTTCTTTTGGGAGGATTGGGTATAGGATATTATATCGAGTACTCTGCTAATACACAGCTTAACTATCTTTTCAAAGATTTGTTTAAAGGATTCTTGGCAATTTTTTTGGTGGAATTGGGCATCATTACGGCAG
>DHLT01000241.1 GCA_002405405.1 Ignavibacteria bacterium UBA4661
TACCTCCCTGGTGGTAAATACACCGGTGAGGTAAGTTCTAATGGTACAACCACGTCTTCATCGTTTGAATTGACACAACCAAGGCGCAGACGCGGTGGCGATGATGTCCCCGCTGAAAGTAATTATGATCCTGATATGGATGTTCAAAACACTGATGATGACGGCGAGTAACAAATGCCGGATTCACATAAAAAAAGCCCCGAAAAGTTTTCACTGTTCGGGGCTTTGTTTTACTTCAACACCGGCTCATACGGTACTATTACCATGAAACTAGGTGCTGTAATGTTTGCGCAATATCAGCGACCTGTGGTACGACCGCACGTGTGAGTGTCGGATTGTATGGCATCGGGCAATCCTTTGTGGCAAGACGTTGTACCGGAGCATCCAAACTACTAAATGCTTCCTGAGCAATGGTTGCTGCAATTTCAGCACCAAAGCCGGCTGTGAAGGTATCTTCATGCACAATGCACACACGCGCTGTCTTGCGAATGGATTTCAACACAGTGTCTTTATCCCAAGGGGCAATTGTTCGTAAGTCAATTACTTCGATATCCAAACCACTTTGCTCTACGGCTTCAAGCGAACGATGCACCATTTCACCCCATGTAACAATCGTCGCTTGAGAACCTGTTCGTACAATATTGGCAACACCAAAGGGAAGAATATACTCCGCACCCGGATATTCTGACCGCCCTGCCGATGTATCGAGTAAGGCACGATGTTCTAGAAAAAAGGTCGGATCATTGCCGCGTAAAGCAGAACGTAGAAGACCTGCGGCATCGCGTGCATTTGAAGGCATCGCAATTCGCCAACCAAGTGTATGTGCAAGAATGGCTTCATTACTGACAGAGTGCCAAGGATCTGCCGTTTTCTTACCATTGCCCACGGGAATACGTACAACCATAGGAGCGGCGAATTCACCATTTGTTCGCCACCGAATCGTACAGCAATCATTGATTTGCTCAGTCGCAGGATCAAGATATTTGCGGAATTGAATTTCCGGTACAGGCATTAATCCGGCGAGTGCCATACCGATAGCACGACCGATAATACCCTCTTCCGACAGCGATGTATCGAAGACACGATCATGACCATGCTTTGCTTGCAAGCCGACCGTTGCACCATGAACACCACCCTTAACGGCAACATCTTCACCAAAAATCATCATGCGATTATTGATAGAAAGTTCTTCATCAAGGACACGGCGTACCGCTTCAATCAAATTGATTCTCTGTCCGTTTTCAGCAACAATACTCCCCATCGGTGGCATGATATTCTCAGCACGAACACCACCGACCTTTTGAATTTTTGTCATGTCATGAAAAACATACTTATGCGCACTGTCAGCGGGTGCTTCTGTGTCGCGCAGAGCAGTAGCAAGTTCCTTGCGCACGGTAGTTTCAACCTCTTGCTCTAAACTACTCCATTCTTTTGCTGAGAGAATTTTTTTCTCAATGAGAAATGTTCGTACGCGGTGTACAGGATCGCGCTCTTGCTCGGATTGCACTTGTGCAGGAGTTTTATAGGCTTGATTGTCTGCACCTGAATGCCCACACAAACGTGGTACAGCAAGCCGTATCAAGGCAGGTCTGCGTTTGCTTCGTGCAAATTGTACTGCCTGTGAAATTGCTAAAAGTGCTTCTTCAGGATTGGTACCATCAGCATCGAGGATATACAGATTGCGAAACGCACGAAGATTATTCGCAATATTTCCCTTTGGTGTTTGCAACTCAGACTGTACCGAAATGCCAAAGCCATTATCTTCAATCATAGCGATATACGGTAACGACAATGTTGTCGCAATCGTCAATGCCGACCAAAAACCATTGGTTGCGACGGAACCATCACCACCCATGGCGATACCGATACTTTTGCTCCACGCCTCATCATGCAAAACGCTAGCACGATATGTAATCGCCTGTGCCCAGCCCACTGCCGGAGTATATTGTGCGCCTACATCGCCACTTGCAGGGAGAATGGTAACACCTTTGCGAGGAGGCATATTGTGCACCACGCCAATATCACGTCCACCATTGCGACTGGTGGATAAGCCCATCGGACCGGCAAATGCTTCGCGAATCGTCATACCCGCCGCCAGCATAAATGGACGTGAGCGGTAATACACTGCCGCACCATCATGACCATTGCGTGTATGCAATCCCATGAGAATCTGTGCTAACTCATGACCTTTGGAAGAAAATTGATAAGTAATTTTTCCTGCCGGAACAAGCTCTGTTTCTTCGATGGTATCAATCAAACGCGAGGTCAAAAGAAGTCGTGCAACTTCGATCCAATCAATGGCTTGTTCTGCTTCCCCTGACTTCACAGCAAAACTTTTCAGCGTATCCATCGATGATTACGATACCGTTTTTGCTGTTGCTTTTCCCTTAGCTTTGGCAATCGGTTTCTTTGCTTGTTTCAATGTTGTTGGCATTGTGTATAACGTAAAAAATGAAAAGGTATAACAAGTTAATTCATCTGCACACAAAGAAAAGAATTACATCAGTAGTCCTGCAATCGTTGCCGAGAGATAGGATGCCAGCGTACCGCAAATCAGTGCTTTGAAGGCAAGTTGTGAAATCTCCGAGCGGCGCGAAGGAGCGATTTCACCAATACCTCCGACCTGAATGCCCACCGATGAAAAGTTCGCGAAACCGCATAGTGCAAAACTTGCAATCATGACTGCTTTGGGCGACAATGCATTGGATGCAAGGAGTTTCGACATATCGGTATAGGCAACAAATTCATTGACGACAATCTTTGTTCCGAGCAATGCGCCAACCTGTTGAATTTCATGGGTTGGCACACCCATGACCAATGCAAAAATCGAGAAGAATCCACCCAAGACAGTACGCATACTCAGTGTGCGAAAATCAAAACCAAAAGGCATCCACCCCGTCCATGTATGCACATAGTAACCGATACCGCCAAGCATTGCATCAACAAGAGCGATGAGTGCAATAAAACCAATGAGCATGGCAATCACATTCATCGACACTTTAAAGCCATCGCTTGCACCATGTGAAATAGCATCGGTCAGGTTGGCGTATTGTTGTTTGACTTCAACTTTAACAGCACCCTTAGTTTGCGATTCTTCTGTTTCAGGCATAACAATTTTTGCAATGACAAGTGCTCCCGGAGCCGCCATAACACTCGCCGCCAGCAAATATGGTGCAGGTACACCCAGCGAAATATAGACTGCCATGACACCACCCGAAATACAGGCAAAACTCCCAGCCATGGACGCAAGAATTTCTGATTTCGTCATGTTGGCTAAATAAGGTTTAATCATCAATTGGGCTTCAACTTGACCAACAAAAGCACTGGAGACATTCGAGAGTGCTTCGGCACCACTCACCGGCATAATCGCATAGATGCCGCGTGCAATGACTGACACCACTCTCTGCATAATGCCAAGATGATAGAGGATATTGACGAGTACCGCAACAAGGATGATCGTCGGTACAACCTGCACTGCAAAGATGAATGATGAGCCAAGACCAAATACACGATCGAGATCTTCTTTTTTGGTGAGCAGACCAAACACAAACTCAGCACCCTTGCCGGAGAATTCCAACAAATGCGAAATACCACTGCCGACACTTTGAAATACTGCCTGCCCCACCGGTGTTTTTAAAACAAAGAGTGCCAAACCAAATTGCAACAGCAATCCGCTGACCACTAAGCGGATATTGATGGCTTTGCGATTGCTCGACATGGCATACGCCAAAACAAGGATCACAACAATACCGATGAGTCCGGTGAAACGTTCCATACGCGGGAAGAAACAACAATGAAACAATATGCTTCGCTTAGAGCGAAGAATCAAGACCGCAAAGATAGAAGTTTCAGTGAAAACATGTAGTGCGGATTGTGAGCACAACATCTTATCGCTTGTTGTATGATCTTTTGTAGTGTTGTTGCAGAACGTTGTTATCAAGTTTTTGCTTCCTTATCATGTTCATACTATACTGCGCTGATAGCTTTGTGTTGTGGTTTGATTTCAAGTATGGCTCATTTACATTCTATTAGTTTAGATCTCAGAAGAGAATCGTGTAGGGTTATGATTTAAATAAAGGAGATATAACTTAAAAATAAAAAAAAAAAAAGAGGAGGGAGGGAGGGGGGGGAGGGGGGGGGGGGCGGGGGGGGGGGAGGAGGGCGGGAGGGGGGGGGGGGGGGGGGGGGGGG
>DHLT01000189.1:0-747 GCA_002405405.1 Ignavibacteria bacterium UBA4661
AATAGGTAGGGGCGAAAACGGAAAACCGAGTTCGGGAACAACTCGTGCTTCAATTTTAGTGGGTGTGCCAAAAAATGAAAATTGAAGAGTAGGGGAAATTTCTTGTAATTGCTCGACAACTGCAATCGCTGGAAAAAGATGACCACCGGTACCGCCTGCTACGACGCCAATGTGGAAACCGGAATGGGATTGAGATGATGAGATAGGTGATATAGTATTCATATGAATGTGAAAACGGCATTTATTTTGAGGAAGAAAGTTAGAGCAATTTCAATAGTTTGAATCATAACACCTTTACACTAAGTGAGTATATCATGATAATTTGTATCACAAGGTCAATTTACGCAATACGTCCGTCACTTTTAGGAGTCGCATGGAGCATAGCGATATTCTTTGCACTAGGTCAATTTTCTAGTATACAATTAGTCGCTCAAGACCGTATTCGCATGATGGTCCTTGATCTTGCTAAAGGCAAAGAGCAAGCAGTGCTAACCCAACTCAAAAAAATAGACCCTACATCAACCTCGCAGGATCCGGGCATTCGATTTGTTCGGTCTCTTATTGAAAAGAATGCTGTAACAGCCGTAACTATGCTCCATGATATTGTGCATTCATCACGAAGTTCAGATTGGGCAGATGATGCACAGTGGCGTATTGTACAAATTTATGCTTTATTAAAAGATACTGCTCGTGCTCATGAAGAACTTGCATATATGGAGGAACACTTTTCTTTTTCTCCTTTTCTCA
>DHLT01000189.1:947-3534 GCA_002405405.1 Ignavibacteria bacterium UBA4661
GTCAGCATTCCACAAGTACACAAAGTTCTGCCAAACGTATATCCGACGGTACTGTACAATCGCGTATTGCTGTGAGTAGCGGGATAAAAAAATCTTCCCAAGAAGAGAGCACACCTACACATTCAAAAAAGAAATCGGACGAATTTGTTCTGCCTTTTAAGGTTGTAGCAGGGAAAATTGTTGCCAATAAACCAACAGAGTCAGAAAATAAAGGTGATAAATCGCGCTCTTCAGTATCAGAAACTAAGCAAGAAAAAGCTAAAGCGCCCAATGAGAAAACAGATATAACGTCTTCGCAGAAGAAGGTATCGAATACAGAGAGAAAACAAGAAACGGAAGAAAAAGACAGTCCGAAAAAAGAATCTACACAAAAAGAGCCATCAAAAAAAGAATCTTCAAAAAAAGAGGATGAAGAGGCGAGCAGTGGAAGTTTTACGATGCAGGTTGGTGTTTTCAAATCAGAGGAAGCTGCTAAAAATGAACAAGGAAAGTATAGCCGAATGAGAATGCGGACATCAATTTTTGAAAAAGAAATTGCTGGTGAAACAGTGTATGCAGTCTTGGTAGGAAATTATGCCACTAAAGCAGATGCTGAAACACAACGGCGTTTAGTACAACGTGTTTGTAATTGTCCGGCTTTCATTGTACAAAAATAGATGCATAGTGAATGATGTTTTTGTGGCATCATGCAAGCGATTTGTGTATATTTACGCTCACTCTTAAAGCAAGCAAAATTGTCGTTCAGTGCATCGAATTCTAAACAATCCTACTTTTTTCATCTGTTTCATTTGTTATCGTTATGATAAAACCTAGTGCTCTCGTTGTTGATGATAATAAAATCACCACCAAATTGCTCGGACGCTACTTATCGCCGGCTGGATATGCAGTCCGCGAAGCATATGATGGTATCGAGTGCTTGGAGCGTGTAGCTGAAGAGCAGCCTGATGCAATCGTGATGGACGTTATGATGCCACGTTTGGATGGTTATGAAACCGTCAAGCGATTGAAATCGGATCCTGCCACAGCACATATCCCTGTTGTTATCGTTACTGCATTGAATGATGTTGCTAATCAGGTAAAGGCTATTGAGTCTGGTGCTGACGATTTCTTGAGTAAGCCCATCGAAGATAAGCTGCTTCTTGCCAAAGTAAAATTGCTTTCAACAGTGAGTATTGAGCGCAAAAAAGCGAATACACTCAAAGACTTGTTATTGCAAGCCACACGTGGCCAGATTAGTGAAGCACAAGCCAAAGAAAAAATTGCAGAGCTTGGATTACAAGCGTAATTCTTGCTTCTTGTGTACAGATGTGCTGCGATTATCGTTGCACATCTGTTTTTTTTTAGGGTGCTTTTTCTTGTGCTCTGTTGTTGTTGATAGTATATGCTTCAATACAACAGACACACTTTTTGCATGATTTGCAATGTATGACTGAACTTCTTCTCACAGTGCTTGTAACGCTTCTCGCAACAGGTATATGCTCTTTTCTTACGGGAGCATTTTCTACCTTAACACGTTCATACTTACACTCAATGATTGAGCAAGGAAGCGATACGCATTCCAGCTATCAACAATTAATTGATTGGAAACTTCAATCCGACGTGCTGCGAACAGCATTATCCCTTGCAAATCTCTTTGCGTTGTCAGCAGGAAGCATTGTTACGGGTTCTTGTGCTGTATCTGCGTGGAGTGCTGTTACAGTACCGGCTGCTATTCTTGGAGCCAGCTTCATTTATCTGATAGTGGGGCAATTATTCCCACGTTTGCTTGGGATACATTTTGCCAAACAAAGTGTTCGATTTACAGCATTTTGTTTGCGTATAGTTATGGTCGTATTCTATCCCATTGCGCGTGCTATTGAGCAATTATACGATCGTTTTTCTGTTGCTGAAGACGAAGATGAGGCATCGCGCGATGAAATTACCGGTATAATTGAAGAAGCGCACGTAGAAGGCGCAATCGATGCCGGAGAATTTCGAATTCTGACCAATATGCTAAAGTTTAGTGATGTCCGTGTTTCCGATGTCATGACACCACGCACAGTTGTCTTTGGCTGTGGGGCAGATGTCCCGGTGTCACAAGCAGTACAATTTCCCGAACTCTTACAATTTTCTCGTATTCCTATTCATGAAGATGAGTCGCTTGATTCGGTAATAGGTTATGCATTGAGTAAAGAAGTTTTCATGGCAATGATTTCGCACAAGGGCGATATGCCTCTGCGAAAATTCGCACGGCAAGTATATTGCATTCCGGAAAATGCTCGTTTGGATCGTGCTCTTGAAATTTTTCTCCAACGCCGAGAGCATCTTTTCGTTGTTGTCGATGAATATGGTGGGGTGGAGGGATTACTTTCGATGGAAGATGTTCTCGAAACAATGCTTGGTGTCGAAATTATAGACGAAGATGATAAAACCGTCGATCTCCGTCACCTTGCCAAACAGCGGCGCGACTCGCGGATTGCTTCCCTCCAAGCTCAGTTTATTCAATCCGAAGAAAGTATAGCAGAGCAAGTGCTTGAGCAAGCTCAACAAGAAGCTCAGCAAATTGCTGATAGCATTAATGATAATATACAGTCAGAAGAGACTATAT
>DHLT01000189.1:3659-4674 GCA_002405405.1 Ignavibacteria bacterium UBA4661
TATTTTAACTTTTTGATTGTCCACACTACATGAATTTACTGTCTCGCACCATTCTCACTATTGTGTTTGCTATTGCTTTCAGCCGTACTTTTGCAGCACAAATACCCCAAGTAACCACATTACCTAAAACAACGACAAAAATTTCGACAACTGCTGATATTGTCGTTACGGCAAACCGTATTCCTACAGCGAGTAAAGCACTTAGTCAGCATGTGTCGGTTATCAATGCACAAGAATTGCGGAGTACACCCGCACGAAGTATCGAAGAAGCTCTTGAGAATATCAGCGGTGTGGATAATCGCCAGCGAGGAGCACTTGGCATCCAGTCGGATATTAGTATTCGTGGTGGAACATTTGAACAAACCTTGGTGATGATCAATGGTATCAAAGTTAATGATATTCAGACTGGTCATCACAATATGAATATTCCCTTTGCGATGGAGAATATCGAGCGAATTGAGGTTGTCAAAGGTCCTGCAGGACGTCAGTACGGACCTAATGCTTTCGCCGGTGCTATAAATATTATCACTAAAAATTCCTTTGACCATATTGCTAAAGCTTCGTTTATGGGAGGGGGCTATGGCTTGTGGGAAGCGAGTGTGACAGCAAGCATTCCTACGAATAGTTTGTTTCGTAATACATTATCAGTGATGCGCCGAAAATCAGATGGATTTCGTGATTTTACTGATTTTCGAATCGACATGGCAAGTGCAACATTCGGGACAGACTTTGGTAGTGCTAAAGAACATAGCATTGACGCTGTTGTCAGCTATGTCGAAAAAGATTTTGGAGCTAGTGGTTTTTATGCATTGTCTTTTCCCACGCAAGCCGAGAATACACAAACATTTTTTGCTGGGATAACAGCACAAATCAATACTGCGCTTCCAATTACACTCAAGTCCTCATATCGTAGAAATCGTGATTATTTTGTTTTACGTCGTGAAGACCCCGGCTTTTATGCCAATCTCCATTATACAAATGTCGCAAATATTGAGGCACAATCAATAATTGAGTG
>DHLT01000160.1 GCA_002405405.1 Ignavibacteria bacterium UBA4661
CTGCTATACTACGTGCAACCAACCTCATCCGCATTTTTATTTCAAATCGCCCCAGATGAAACTGATTTCTAATGACCGGATTTTCGCAGATCCGCTCATTGTGTATATCGAAGACATTCCCATCTTTATTATACCTTTTGGTGTGTTTTTCGAGCACAAACAAGGTCGCCGATCAGGGATTTTAATCCCTCAATTTTTCTTCAATGCACCCGGCTCTAAAAGTGCCGGTACAGTCTTTACGAATCTTGGATATTACTTTGCACTGAGCGATTATTATGATTCACAGATTACCGCTGACATTACAACTAAAGGTGGTTTTACCCTTCGCAATGATTGGAACTATAATATCCGTGATGTTTTAGGTGGCAGTGTCAAACTCAGTTATGGTCAGCGGCGCGCCAATCAAAGCGACCCCTACCGTTCATCGTGGAGTATTGACATCAATCATCGACAAACTATTGATCCACAATCGAATATCGGTGGCAATCTTAGCTTTCGAACGGAGGGATTTAACATTCTTAACAATGTCGATTTAAATAGCCGTGTACAACAGAATATTACCTCCAACTTTTCTTATGCACGTAACTTCGATAATGGCATGACCTTCAGCACGACCTATTCTCGTGTACAGAATATTCGTAATGGTCAGGTTACCGAAAATTTTCCGCGCATATCTTTTACTGTACCACAGTTTTTTCCTCTTAAGAGTTTGGTTGATCGAGAGTCATGGCTATCGGATGTTGCTATTACGTACAGTGTCGATGGTTCGCGCTCATTCAGTCGCTCTGCACCTATTTTCCGCATCAATGATACGATTCGCACTGAGCAAACAACAGCGCGGATCGACCATAATCCTTCGATCAATATCGCACCACGTCTTGGCTATTTTAATATCTCGCCCAGTATTGCATATCGCGAGAGTTGGTACTTTCGGCGTATTGCAAGTCGCACGGCAGTCGATGATTCAACCTTGGGTCGCGGCGCACAACGCCTTGTCGATTCGATTGAAAACGGATTTTTTCGAGAGTATAATTACAGCTTTAATGTTGGCATTAGTACACGACTTTTCGGCATTATTAATCCTCGTATTCTTGGGTTAAACTCTCTGCGTCATACGTTTAGTCCCAGTATAAGCTTCAGCTTTGCTCCAAGCTTTGCAAATAATAACTCGCTCTACGGCACATACGAAGAACGATTTCGAAATAATGATACGGCGGCATGGCAAACGCGCCCTGTCAGCTATTCACGTTTTGCGCTCGATGGCGGCGGTTTTGCCAATCGTATGATGCAACGAACTATGAGTATCAGTTTTGATAATAATTTTGAAGCGAAAATTGCACAAGGCGACACCCTACCCGATAAAGTTGTACAACTTCTCAATGTTGGTGTCAATGCCAGCTACAACTTTGGCGCAGACTCACTCAAACTCTCACCAATCAATGTCAATTTTCGGACTTCGGCAGGCATCTTTAATTTTAATGGCGGAGCAACGCTTGATCCCTATGATCAACAACGAACCTTTAATGCCACCGAAGCACCTCTTGCAAATTCCGCGAGTTATACAACCATCAACAAGTTTTTGATTGAACAAGGCAAAGGATTAGCGCGCCTGACACGATTAGACTTTGGTTTGCAAACATCGCTCTCCGGCGATGGCTTTAGCGCGCCTGCTGCTGTACAAACTATATCGCAAAACAAAAAGCTCGCTGACACTACCAAGACAGACTCAGCAGGGCAAGCAGTTGGCGAACGCTTTCGCGCTCGTATTGACAACATCTATGAGCAGAATGACATCTTTGGTGATGGAACTCCCGGCTATGCACCACTCACCATCCCGTGGGCATTAAATTTCAATTTTTCGTTGAATTACACGAGCATATCGCCGGAGCAAAGTATCATTACTGCCAATCTTGGTACAAGTTTCAATCTCGAACTCGGTGGCTGGAAAATTCGTTCGAGCTTTACGTATGATGTTGCCTCAGGTCATATCAATGTTCCCTCGATTGATATTACGCGCAAAATCCATTGTTGGGATATGACCTTCTCATGGTATCCGAGTGGTTTTTCGCAGGGGTTTTATTTACGACTAGGCATCAGCTCAGCCATGTTGAGAGATTTGAAATTAGAGAAACGCTCGAACCCGGTCTTGACGGGAACGCGATTCTGATTAATCATCGATACGTGGTCTTCTGCGGAGAGCTTTTGTCGTGGAGCGATGACGTTTTTGCTGTGCACCTGCTTCTTTGACAGAGCGCGGTGTTTTGGTAGCAATACGCACAGGAGCACGATAATTCAATAGGGTAACCTTCCTGCGCAGTTTTTTGATACAACGCATTTTATTCAGATATTGGCTACGCTCTTCACGAGATTCCGCTGTCAGTCCTGTTGGCACATGAATCAAACGAACACCACTCTCTACTTTGTTTTGGTTTTGCCCACCTTTGCCGCCAGAACGAAAGGTCTGTATTTCGCATTCGCGCAATAGTGCGTCATCGTCGATGGGAAGAATAATCATATTAATTTGTCCGCTGTGGAAGTGCTAATTTGAAAATGTCTTGTTTTGGCTTACTTCAAAAAAAGAGGAGTGAAGTATTCGTATGAGTAAAGTTTTACGCTATCAGATCCATCTTATTCTGCTGAGTACTCTCCTATTCATTTCCTCTGTCGTATGCTATGCACAGAATAACACACCTCAAGATACTATTCCTCAGCAGACTATTCCTCTCATCACCAAAGCAATGCTTGATAATGATCCAGTCCCCTTGAACAAGTATTCTTGGAAATTCTTACCCAACGCCGACACTATCAACAAAGCAGAGTATCTCTCCCTGCAATACAATGATAGTGCATGGACACGATTGCCTTCATCACTTTTTAATCTCAATACATTCAAAGGAACATGGTCGGGTAGTGGATGGTATAGACTACTTATCCGCATAGATACGTCTCTACACAATCGTCCACTTGGCTTTTGGGTAGATCATCGCGGTGCATCGGAGATTTATCTTGACGGAAGATTAATTGGTCAGTATGGGATTGTCTCGTCAGATGAGTCGATCGAGTCAACATATCGTCCCTTGAATGATTATACATTTTTTTCGATTCCGTATCATTCGAGTTTTATACACGATTCCAGTTTACTTCAGCATGATTCTATATCAGGAGCAGTCCTCCATTGCATAGCAATACGATATTCCGACACACGAGGACGAGCGCGCGCCAACATGGAAATTATTGGACGAAGCTTTGTTGGATTAGGTATATCAATATGGTATGCAGAACGCTGGTATGAATTAACGCAAACACAAGCAATTTGGGTGAATATCCGTATGCTCATGTCGGCATGTCTGTTTGCTTTGGCATTTCTGCATCTTGTTATTTATCTCAACACCGGTGGTCGTCACCATATTGACTATGTTGTCTTTGCTTTTTGTATAGGATTCTATTTTTTTTCTCAACTCCTTATTCAAGAGTACATGCATACAGGCAACCTTAGCAATCTATGGTTAAGTTTTGCAAGAACTTGCTCTCTTCCTATAGCATTTATTTTTTGTATCGCTCTTTTTTATCGTCTTCTATATACTTCATTCCCAAAAAAATTAATGATTTTTTGGGGTTGCCTTCCTTTTCCGCTGATGTTTGGGGTATTCGTTAATGACTTTTTGGGAAGTTACGGATCGTATCTGCTTATGGCTCTTGTTTTTGCAGAGATTGTACGCATTGTTGCACTAGCGATCTATCGTAAACGACCCAACGCATGGGTACTTGGAATTGGAGGAATCATTTTTGTTACAACAATCGGTATGCAAATTCTTAGTCAGATAGAAATTTTTCGTTTGAAGACGGATATAAGCCTTATCCTGATTCCGGCAGGATTTTTAAGCATTCCAATATCGATGTCGGTCTATCTCTCGCGCACCATGGCACAAACAAATCGTTCACTAGCCGAACAGTTGGTAGCAGTACAGAATCTTACCGAAAAAACAATCCGACAAGAAGTAGAACAACAACTCCTTCTTGCTGATAATGCTCGTAAAACACAAGAATTAGAGCAGGCTCGCGCCCTTCAACTCTCGATGCTTCCGCGCATAATGCCTACTATCAAGGGATTAGATATAGCCATGTTTATGCAAACATCAACCGAAGTTGGTGGCGATTACTACGACTACTTCATCGACATACAAACTGATACAATTACTCTTGCTATCGGCGATGCTACAGGACATGGTGTCAAAGCAGGCACCATGGTTGCTGCTACCAAGAGTTTACTTACACTGACGGCGCAAGAATCATCAGTACGCACTGTTTTGCAGAATACATCGCCGGCTCTTAAACGTATGAATTTACGTGGCATGTTTATGGCATTGATGATGGTCAAAATCCAGCATCGCACATGCACTATTGCCAATGCCGGAATGCCGATGGCACTGCTTTACCGCGCACATACTCAGACAGTCGAAGAACTTCCATTGAAAGCCATGCCACTAGGAGCACTGCAAGGCATTACCTATAAAGAACACCGTTTTGAACTACAAACAGATGATGTCTTGATCATGATGAGCGATGGTTTTCCCGAACGCTTTAACAATCAGAATGATCTTCTCGGTTATGATAAAGCCCGTGAAGTATGTGCCGATATTCATGCACTCTCTGCCCAAGCTATTATTGAACGTCTTGTTGCAACCAGTGAAACATGGGCAGAGGGCGCACCACTCAACGATGATATGACCTTTGTGGTCGTGCGGGCGGTGTGATGTGAGAAATTGATTTATCAAAACCAAACGTTACACATTAAACCGGAAGTACATAA
>DHLT01000295.1:0-2740 GCA_002405405.1 Ignavibacteria bacterium UBA4661
AGAAGGTCGCACGATGTATCGTGAAGATATTCAAACCATGCGAAGCGGTCGTTTGATGATTCCCATCGCAACGCACAATCTACCAACGGGTATGTACTTCGTGGTAATTGATCAAGCCGGTAAACGCTATGGTGCGAAGATGATTATTCGGCGATAGACGAACAGAACTTTTCAACTCGAACAACAATTTTTTCTATTCTTTCAACACATACTATGAAGACACTTTCCCGCTTCGCCATTCTCGCATGTATCGTTGTGGTCATGACCGATACACAAAGCATCGCGCAAATTTTTCCGCGCTCGTATCGAGGATTTCAAGAGTTGTATGCTGATGCCGTTGGTACAACCGTGAAACCCGGCTTTGGAGGTGTGGTCGTGCCGATTAGCAGTGAACCGATTTTACCGACTCCGGCAAGTCGCGATATTGATCGTGTTGTGGGATATCATGTCTATCGCAGAGCGGTCGTACAAAGTGCGGAGAAACCTACTTGGCAACGGATTAACGACGAGCCTGTTGCAATGCAATCGCCTGATGCGTTTGACAAAGTCATTGGTGCAGAGGGCGTTGCACAAGGTTTCTCGATGGCACGACGACAAAAAGTCAAAGTCGGCGAGCAAGCAGTAACCATGAATTTTTCTTCTCAAAAAGAGGCATCGCGTTTGGCACTCGCTTCCAAAAATGCCACAGAGTTTATCGCACGTGTGCGAAGCGAGGGTACTCTGCAAGATGTCATTCCTTTTATGCTCAATCCGCGTTCGCTCGAACTTTTCGGTATGGTGTATGTCGATCGTACGGCAGATTTTACGACTGCACCGCTCGGCTACGAATATGCGATTGCGCCGATTACATTTGCCGGTAAAGAAGGTGAGAAAGAAATGCGTGGAGCATACAGCAAGCGCACTCTGCAAGGAGTCGAAGCAATTTCACCGATTACTAATGTCTCAACGCAGGTTATGATAGGGAAGACCCGTGAGAAGCGCACGGTTACTCGTGCACATGTGGTTTGGACATTTGCCCCGAAAGATATTTTATACACCTTTGCTGTCTATCGCAGTGTCAATGGCAGTCCATTTAAGCAAGTGGATAGTTTTATTGCGCAGAATGATTCAACAGTCGTAGGCGATGGCGTACAGAAAACACTTTTTTCGATGAAATGGAGCGACTCAGACAAGTTTGAAGAATTTGATAAAGTAGAGTACAAAATTGCACCGCTCAATTATCTCGAGAATGAATACCCCGCCATGCAATCGCAGCCCGTGTATGTGTTTGATCGTTCGAGTATTCCGGTGCTGACCGCGCCCGAAGGCAGTGCGAATAATGATGGTATTGTGATTAACGCCAAAGATTTACCGGCGAAAAAATACTTCAAAGAATATCGTTTACTTCGTGCTGAGCGACCGGATGTCGAGTTTCAAATTGTCAAAACATTGCCGGTGAACAACCTGTCAACGACGACCGTGAATAAGGAAACGAATGTCTATAATCCGCAAACGAAAAAATACACCCAAGCGATGGAGCCGCAAGAAGTGTACAGTACACCCATGACACTCAGTGATACCGAAGGTGAGCCGAATACGATGTACTACTACAAGGTGCAGGCAGTACTTGCTGATGGTTCGCTTTCGACACCATCGCCTTATACACAAGTATGGCGCGAATACACCATTGCCCCCAAAAAACTAACCGCACAAAGTATGCAGGCAATGCCGCTTGATGATGCGTATAAAGCCACTCGTAAAGGGCAAAATGCAAAAGGGGTTTCAGGTATCTTGGCAGCACGCAAAGGTGCATCGCGTGCATTGGCAAGTATCACAGAGAATATTGCTGAAAAGAAATGCGGTGTGTACATGGCATGGGATATTCCTGAAAGTGGCAAATATAAACCCCGTGCATACTATGTTCAGCGATCCGATAATGGCGGTCAAACATGGCTCCAAGTAGGCGCACGATTGACCAAAGAAAATACCGACATTGATATGCCGGAATTTATCGATACCACGCGGGGTTTGCATCAGTATCGTAAAGTACTGTATCGTGTCATTGCAGAGAATATCTCGGGTTATGAAAGCGAACCATCTGAACCGATTGAAACATTCCCCTCGTACAACGAACCCATACAAGCTCCGGGTGCTAATCTTACTGCCGAGCGCATTGGTGCCGGTGAAGTAGCGATACGCTTTCATGATTATCGTCAGTATGGACATGTGGATGGTTTTGCATTTTATCGGCGGAATATAACGGATACGAACAAGCGTTCAGGATGGCAGAAAGTTGTATCGAACAGTATCCAGAACGGACAATTTATTGATGCAACTGTGCATCCTGATTCATCCTATCAATATGCGTATGCACTCCATGATATTCGCGGTGTGGAAAGTCCGCAAGGCATTGGTAATGATGTTCCCGAAATGCCTCGTGACCAATTCAAAGCAGTGCAAGTATCACCACGCAATCTGCGCATCAGCTATGATGACGAGGGCATTACCTTAGTATGGGACCCAATTGAAGATATCAATCTGAAAGGATATTCGGTGGTGCGTGCAGGTCGTGATCGTGTCTTTGAACAGGTTGGTACACTTGGTCGTGCAGGGATTGTTTTCAAAGACAAAATCGAAAAGCGCACGGTGTACTACTACAAAGTGATTCCCGTGTTTCAGAATAAACCGGGTATTCCGAGTGAAGAATTACCGGCGATACGGTATTAGAGTTTCTTCAGTGAACCTCACCCAGTCCTACGGA
>DHLT01000295.1:3006-3249 GCA_002405405.1 Ignavibacteria bacterium UBA4661
AACGCTTCGGCAAGCTCAGCGCAGGTCTCAGGGTACGGTTTCTTGTAAAGACAAAGCAAACCAAGACTTGTTCGCTGAGCTTGTCAAAGCGTTACTGAACGGTCGAAGTGACAACAACAAAAACGAATAACAATTTTATACTCTCTCATACATTACTCTCTTTCTCTTATGAAAAGGTTATTACTCACATTTTGGATCGCCTTTGCGTGCGTATTCATTGCCTCTGTAATTGGTAGCAATAGC
>DHLT01000295.1:3430-3689 GCA_002405405.1 Ignavibacteria bacterium UBA4661
CTATGTGTTCTCGGCAAGTACAGGTACATACAGCAGTATCAACAATACTGGTCAGACTCTGACATCACTCACTGGCGATGATAATGAGCAGTTGATAACCCTGCCTTTTACGTTCACCTATGCAGGACAGAACTATACCCAAGCCAAAGCATCGACCAATGGCTACTTGCTTTTTGATGTTACACAAAGTGCGCGGAGTTATGGATTTCAAGTTAATGACGCAATAACCAATCCTGTGGTGATTCCATGGGGAGCAGAT
>DHLT01000113.1:0-3460 GCA_002405405.1 Ignavibacteria bacterium UBA4661
CTCTCATCAGAATTCTAAAAAATATTCTCATTCGGCGAATGTATAGCATGATATGATGCAGGATAGAGAGGAGCCAACAGCACAAAACAAAACTCATGAGAGTGATGCACAAGCCAAAACAACAGATCGGCAAGATAAAACTGTTCGACATGATAGGACGAAGGGACAAATCGGAAACAATCACCAAGTTCGACCACATCATTCTTCGAAACAAAAAAACTCACAAGAAGAATTACGTGCAACAACTGTGCATCGCACTGCAGTACAGGAAAATGGAGCGGAGCCACGCGAACAAAAATCGGCTTCCCGCAGTGACATAGAAAGAAACATCGGCTTAACAGGGCTTGGAGATATTTATCCAAATCTTTCGATAGCTCAACTCTATGAACATTCCATCATTATGCGTGAAGGAATTTTGTCGCCAACAGGTGCATTGTTAGTACAAGAGACAGCGAGTAATGCCCTGCGTGAGAATATGATTCTTGCTGATTCAGGATGGCAGGAAAAAGTTCGCAATAAACAAATTGATGGTTCGCAGGATGTTTTGCAAGAGCGTTATGCCCTTTTGCAAAGCCGTGTGCAAGGATACTTCTACGAGCGTGATGTGTATGTTGTTGATGGTTTTGTTGGCACAGACAGTAATGCACGTATCCCCGTACAAGTCGTTACTGATGCTGCATGGATTGCTAATGTGGTTACACAACTGGTTTCTTCACAACCTCAGCAAAATAAAGAAGAAGGAAAAGATCTTGTTCAAGCTCCTTGGGTTGTGATTATCGCTGGTGCAATGGTACTGCAACCGGCAGAGCATATTATTGAGCGTACCAATACACAGCAGACTCCGCAAGGTTCCACAATACGGGCATTGCACTGTACTGACCGACAAGCACTCTGTGTTGGTGCTGTTGGCTTAGCTGATATTAAGTATATTCTTGCAGGTATTGCCGAGTATAGTTTTGCACAACGCAATGCCTCACTTTTGCGAAGTCTGGTTGTTGCAGGTAAAAAAAATGATACAACCATGCTATTTGGGTTTGGTGGTTCAGTACGGACGATTCCATTTCTCAATGCAGAACAGATAATTGTCGGACATGATGCCTATGTTTGGAATAATGCAGGCGTTTCAGCTCTTGATACCTCTGTTATCGAGGCAATGTCGCCTGATGCAGAAAATATTTCTTTGGGCTTTGGTACGATAGTCCAATATCCTTACGATAAATCCGGTAAAAAGCAAGATGGGCGGCAACCAATCGTATTAGGTAATCGCTCGCAAATTCTCAATAACAATGAAATAACACGTGCACATCACCCTCGAACAATGATTTTTCTTGTGCCGGATGTCTTTGGAGCATTGCCCTTTGTATCGCGGTTAACACAAGAGCAAGCATTACTGTTTTATACGCTTGGATATGGAATGAAAGTGCAACGTGATGCTCATAGTCACGCCACAAAACATAGTGGTGCTCCGTCATCTGCGCCAACAATTGTACCAAACTTTACGCCCTGTTATCATCCATCGTCCATTTTGCGAGTATCAACAAGTGTTAAAATTCTCCAAGAGCGATTGGCACGTAATAACACACAATATTGGTTAGTGAATACCGGTTGGGTATATGGTAATGCACATAACGGTAAGCGGATACGAGAAGAACACATCACTATTGCCATTCAAGCATTAATTGCGGGCACAGTGAATGTACAAGCACTCAAGCAGGAACAGATTTTTGGTTTACAAGCACTGACAGCAATGGATGGTGTGCCGGAAGACTTACTCATGGCTCATGCCACGTGGAAAGATATGCGCGGTTATGAATCTTCAGCCAAACGCTTGCAAACAACATTGTACAAAGCAATTGAAGTCTTCAAAGGTGATATTGACAGTAAAGTTCTTTCGTCTGTTCGTGGAATCATTTTTGAAATGCGAGAAGACCAACGCGATGAGCGTACTCAACAACAACGTACTCATCAACGCAGTAATCAATCCGAGGGACAAGGTGGGCAACGATCACCGCATCAACACGGAAAACGACCACAGAACTCAGATGAACAAGATCAACCGCGTGAGAGTAAGCAAGGTAAACAGAGTTCTTCTCCTGGAAGTAAGCAAAACAGTGTGAGCCGCCAACGGCTACCCGATAGCAATGATCTTCATCGTCCGGAAGAATCAAGTGCTCAGAATAATGTTGCTATTCATTTTGAGCATGATACGACAACTGTTTTGCAACAAGAGCAAGTACTACAACATTCTCAACAACAAAAAGAACAAAAACTTAGAGGTGCTGCTGAGTTAACGGAGAGTACAATAGAGACTCCGACGATACAAACTCCCACTCCCGCAAAAACAAAGCGAGTACCGACGAAAAAATTGCCTGTCAAACAGAGTAAAATCGATGGCGATAGCAAGGGTAATGAAAGCATTGAGCTTCAAAAAGGAGAGTCATCTGAAGAGGTATCGAAACCAAAACCAAAAAAAGCAGCGGCAAAAGTAACTACACAAAGCATTACAAAAAAAAACAGTAAAAAGATTGGCGCGGAGTAAGCAACCGAATAGTGTGATTGTGTGACACGGTTCTAAAGAAATTGCCCATAATGCGCTCATGCACTATCAATTTTCATTCTTGTTTTTCTAATCGGAGTTGACTATGAATACAGCACCAACCAACAATCAAAAACTCTTGCAATGGGTTGAGCAAATGGTAGCTCTTTGTAAGCCCGATGCAGTCTATTGGTGTAATGGTAGTGAGGAAGAATATACAGACATGTGTAATAAGTTAGTAGCTGCAGGGACATTTATCAAGCTTAACGAAGCAAAACGACCCAATAGCTATTACGCGATTTCTGATCCAAGCGATGTTGCACGTGTTGAAGACCGTACATTCATTTGTTCACACCGTAAAAGTGATGCAGGACCAACCAACAATTGGATGGATCCGCATGAGATGAAAACTATCCTAAACACATTGTTTGATGGCTGCATGAAAGGGCGTACCATGTATGTAATACCATACAGTATGGGTCCTGTTGGCTCGCATATTGCGCAAATCGGAGTTGAAATCAGTGACTCACCATATGTCGTTGTGAATATGCGTATTATGACACGCATCGGCACAAAGGTTCTTGAAGTACTTGGTGACAAAGGTGAATTTGTTCCATGCTTACACAGTGTTGGAATGCCACTGACTGATGGTAAGCAAGATGTTGCTTGGCCCTGTAATCGTGAAACCAAATATATTGTTCATTTTCCCGAAGAGCGTTCGATTTGGTCGTATGGCTCCGGCTATGGTGGTAATGCTCTTCTAGGTAAAAAGTGTTTTGCATTACGCATTGCTTCAACCATGGCACGCGACGAAGGTTGGCTCGCCGAACATATGTTGATTCTTGGTGTTGAATCTCCCGAAGGTCAGAAAACATATGTCGCTGCGGCATTTCCAAGTGCTTGTGGTAAAACGAATTTTGCAAT
>DHLT01000113.1:3590-11749 GCA_002405405.1 Ignavibacteria bacterium UBA4661
GGTAAAACGAATTTTGCAATGTGGATTCCCCCGGCTGGTTTTGATGGTTGGAAAGTAACAACCGTAGGCGATGATATTGCGTGGATTAAAACAGGTGCTGATGGCAGACTATATGCCATTAATCCTGAAGCAGGATATTTTGGTGTTGCTCCCGGTACATCACCCAATACCAATCCTAATGCAATCGCAGCATGTGCAAAAAATTCCATCTTTACCAATGTTGCTCTCACCGATGATGGTGATGTATGGTGGGAAGGGCTCACCGATACGCCTCCTACACATTTGACGGACTGGATGGGACAATCATGGACGCCGGATAGTGGTCGTCCGGCGGCACATCCAAATGCACGCTTTACTGCACCGGCATCGCAATGTCCTTCGATAGACCCCGAATGGGAAAACCCGAATGGTGTGCCTATCAGTGCTTTTATGTTTGGTGGTCGTCGTGCAAGCACAGTACCTTTGGTATTCCAAGCATTCAACTGGAATTTTGGCGTGTATGCCGCCGCGACGATTGGTTCGGAAATGACAGCCGCCGCCGCAGGTACACTCGGACAAGTACGCCGCGATCCTTTCGCGATGTTGCCTTTCTGCGGTTATCACATGGCAGATTACTTCAATCATTGGTTACAAATTGGACGGAATCTTCCGAATCCTCCACGCATCTTTGTCGTTAACTGGTTTCGTAAAGGTAGCGATGGAAAATTCATGTGGCCCGGTTTCGGCGAAAATATGCGTGTCTTGAAATGGATTGTGGATCGTGTTCATGGCGATTCTTACGCCGTTGAAAGTCCGCTTGGTTGGATGCCACGTTATCAAGATATGAATTGGGAAGGAACATCGTTTTCTGAGCGGCGATTCAATGAACTCATGCGTATTGATGCAGAGTTGTGGAAACAAGAATTACTCTCGCATGAGGAACTTTTTGCAAAACTGTATGATAAACTACCGAAAGAATTTTTCTATATGCGCGAGCTGATTCTCTCGGGTTTGTGGCGCTCGCCCGATAAGTGGGAACTTGCACCGGAGAATGAATATGAGTAACATTGTGCTCGTACGAGTAAAAGTACCAGTGAATGAAAGATAAAAAGACAAAGCCCTCTGTTATCATTGGATCAGAGGGCTTTTGTTTTATCATGATAAGACTTGCTATGTTATCGTATTGCCGCGCATGATGGCGTTGATAATATCAAGTTCTTCTTGAATAATAGTATGCGGCATATTGGGGTAAATACGTTGTATCACATTGGCACCAAGAGTAGCCAAAAGCGTTGAAGATTCCTGTACACGAGTGAGTGGAATATGTGGGTCGCGATCACTACAGCCGAGAAATATGGGTGTACCAGCAAACGAGCCATTGTAATTGGTCGGTTGGATACGATCGCCAATCAGTCCACCACTGAGTGCAAAAATACCGCCATAGCGTTGTGCATGACGTGCCGCATATTCTAAAGTCAAACAAGCACCTTGTGAAAATCCTAACCAGTAAATATTATCTTGTGTAATACCTTGTGCAGTGATTTTTGCTTCGAGTTCGTTAAGCACTGACAAAGCTGATGACAGCCAAGGCTCATTTTGTGCAGGTGGCACGAGAAAACTGTATGGATACCATGTGTTATTTGTTGCTTGCGGTGCAAAAGTTTGAAATTCTATAAGAGCGATATGTGGTGCCAAACCATGTAAAATATCGTCTGCACTGCCACCGCGCCCATGTACAAAGATCATTGCTTTACTACCTGCTTGATCACCACCGGTAACAACTCGAAATGTATGTGCCATGATGAAAATATCCTTCTTGAAAAAGCGAACTATGTAATATCTATTTGCTCAATTTGATTGCCCTTAACGGAACTGCTCCATGTCCAATGCAATCGGTTGTAAGCCACGTTCAATTTGTGCTCGATGTTGCTCCATCCACGGTGGTAACTGCAATGTTGAGCCAAGTGATTCTTTTGGCTCATCAACAGTAAAGCCGGGAGGAAGAGTCGCAATTTCAAAGAGTACGCCGCCGGGCTCACGGAAATATACAGAGTGGAAATACTGACGGTCGATCACGGGTGTGATGTGGAGTCCACGCTGAGCCACACGCTCGCGGATATCAAGTTGTGTTGTATCATCATCCGTTCCAAATGCCAAGTGATGAATCGTACCGCCACCCTGCATCCCGCGAGCACCTTCCGGCTGATGAATGATGTCAACAAAGTGTCCGGGGTTCTCTGTCGCCACATAACGGAAACGATTACCCGCAGTCCCCACAAGAGTATGCTCCATTGTTTCTGTCAGTAAGCGAGAAGTGCGTTCGTAATTGTCTTCTTCGAGCGTAACACCATAATACCCGCGAATGCTGTGCTCAATCGGAATATGACCATACGTAAAGCCCGCGCGACGATCATGAGCATTTTCAACTAATTCCAATCCTAAACCATCGAAATCTTCAAAAGCAATAAAGGTTTCATCAAAACGGTGTTGTGGTGACGAGTGGTTGATGCCAAAACGTTGTAAACGTTGCATCCAGTAACCAAGACTACCTTGGGGAATTGATAATGAGGTTACAGTCATCTGCCCCCTGCCTTTACGACCACGTGGAATACCCGAATAGGGAAAAAAGGTCAGCACAGTGCCGGGATTGCCAATGTCATCGCCATAGTACAAATGATACACATCAGGTGCATCAAAATTGATCGTCTTCTTGATGAAACGCATTCCAAGAATGCCGGAATAAAAATTGATATTGTCTTGCGGATCATTTGCCATTGCTGTGATATGATGCAAGCCATTAATGAGCGAACCCATAGCAGTACTCCAATAAGTGTATGGAAAATCTTTGACTGATTTCTTGATACAAACTTAATGAAATGTGTTGCAACACACAAATTTAATGTTGCAACATTGAATTTGAACTGCTTTGTATTCTTATTGATTATGGTGATATTTTCGTTGGAGTTGGAATAAGGTTGGTTTCATTTTGTGGAATTTCATAAAGACCATTCCATGAAAAACTGATAATGAAAATTACAATTGTCAGCCAGCCAATTGCCATACGTTGCCAGCCAAGAGGTTCGTCATCGTACAAAACAGGATGATCCAACTTAAAGAAGACTCTGCCAAGTAATGCCCACAAAAGCCAGCCGCTCCATGCTTGATAGAGCCAAGGTGCAAAGCGTTCGATTGTAGTAAGTATCGGAAGTAGAAGTGATTGGAAAAAGGTGTACAGCGCATCGGGTGAAGGTGCCGAGATCGATACTTGTATTGAACCAAGAAGCGAACCAATACCGAGTATGAGTAAAATGCTCCACGCGATTCGTGCAAAAATACCTTGTCGCTCGCCAAACATTCCGTAGAGAATATGTCCGCCATCAAGCTGACCAATCGGTAGCAAATTGAGTGAGGTAACAAAAAGACCAAACCACCCAACACACAAATATGGATAGTGGTAGATTTCATTCATGGGTGGAACAAATGCCGTAGGATGCGCAAAAAGATGTTGTAAAGCACTGAATAAGATTGTATCGCCAAAGTACAAACCATAAACAGGTATAGCGCCTGCAAAATTGCGGTACTCAGGATGAATGCTATAGAGATAGTCAATCGGTGGTAATGCAATTAAGCCAATAATGAGATACAATACACACAAAACAAAACCGGCGAGCGGTCCTGCAACACCAATGTCAAAGAGTGCTTTACGCGACATAATGGGCGAACGCGTTTTGATGACAGCACCCATTGTTCCGAAAGGGAACAAAAAAACAAAAGGTACAGGAATAAAATATGGCAGTGTAGCGTCAACTCCGTGTTTGCGAGCCGCAAAGTAATGACCGAATTCATGGGCAGCTAAAAATGTCGTAATTAAAAACGCATATGTTAAACCATAACCCCAATGTGAAATTTCATTAAACTCTTTGCCTGACCACTGTGTGCCTGCCATAACGCAGGAAACAAATGTGAAAAGAAAAAGAGCAAGATGTAGCCATACGCGATCGGTATGACGTGGTACATTATCTTCAGAAGACGAGGAAAGACGAGTATAGCCCATAGGTATAAGAAAAATCTGAAAGTGATACTGTATTTCGTTAGTCAAATATGATTGTTGACAATATTAGAATCATGGGTGTAAATCACTCTGTAAATGCCCACGATACACTCAATCGAATGTTCTGTCCGTACATGGGGTTTACGGGAATGTACCACCATGTATTGCCAAGTACATTCTGCATTGTTGCACGAAGGAAGACATTGCCGATAACAGCACCGCCAATTAAGTCGAGACCATTCCATTGAGTATTCTGTTCGTAGTAATTCTGTTCGGTATATGACCATGTTTGCGGTACAAAACGCTCGCCACGAAATCCTGTCATAGCACGTAATCGAACACCACCATGGAGCGTACTTCGCCCGACAGCATATTCGTATTGTACGGAGAGTCCTGCATAGAATGATGGATACTGTCGGTCATTTGAACCATTAGTTTGAGTAATCACTGCTTGAGCAAAACCGTCAAAGAGGATATTTCCCCATCGTGTTGAACCGCTTGCCAATACTCCGGCAGAAGAACGACTTCCCGTGTTGACAAATGTTGTATTGATGATGTTGGCAAGTACTGTTCCTGTTGTTGATCTTTCATATACTGCTTGTGCAATAATTGGTTGTTGCACATTACGTACAAAGCCAAGTATTTCGGCGCGAGATATACGGTCACTATAGCGTATTCCACCAAGCAGCAAAAGATTAGATTCGTTGTTGAGTGCTGTACCTTCTTGAGGCGAACTACTACGGTAGCTTCGTGACAAATCAACAAAGAATTGCAAAGTAGAATCTTGACCCCATGTCAGCCGCCCACCGGCAGAAAGATCTAGTGAAGAATTGATAATTGCAAGTCGCATACCACCAGATAAACGTACACTGCTATGCGGCATAAATTCCACTCGAGCAAAACCACTCAGCAAGCCTTGTGAGAATGCACCGAAATACATCGAAGAATCACTGCCGATAATCTCGGCACGTCCGCCGGCACTAGCGCTGAGCCAATCATAGCGCGTTTCAATCTGTCCGCGAATACCATATTGGTGAGTTGCGTTATTAACAGCAATAACTGTGTCCTCTTGATTAGTCGATAAGCGCTTTTGCAGGCGCGTTCTTTGCCATAAGCCGATAGAAGTATAGGCGGTAAGCGATACAGCATGAAGATTTTCACGATCAAGATACGATGTGAGCGTCATGGTGATATCATGACGATTGACGCGCTCGCCACCAGCTATACGTAAGACAGCCGCCGCCGTAGGACTAAAACCTGCAAAACCATTGGTCGTACTGGTATCGATACCACCATTTGTACCGATGATATGCGATGTAAAAAGATGAGTGTAAGAGATATTTGTTCGCTCGGAAAGATTCCACCGTAACAGCAGGCGAAGATTCCATGCGTCGAGTGCTTGATTAGGATAACGACCCGATGAAAACTGTCGTCGCCAGCCCATTGTAAAGTTAAGATTACGAGCAATATTCTGACTAAAAATACCATCGGAAGCAAGATATTCAGAGCCACCTTGATGATACCATATGCGTGAAAATGGTTTTGCTGTGTTATAACGAATCTCTTGCACATTGATGAGTGCACCACTGGAATTGTCGCCTAGGATCACAGCATCGGAGCCTAATACAATGTCAACACGCTCCATAAATTCCGGAGGAAATTGTTCCAGCGGTGCAGAGCCAAGAGCAGGGTCATTGAGTGAACGACCATTGTATGTCAGAGCTATATCGCGTGGTGTTGCGCCAAAAATCGAAAGATGATTCATCATGCCTTGCGCACCAAGAAAAAGTGGAAAGACAGGAAGCCGTTCTGCTAAAATTTCTCCCAGACCATTGTAGTCGCTCCATTTAAGATCATGTTTGCTGATGCTGTAATCAGCACGAGTAGCTGTAAGCAAAAGACGACCATGCTGACCAAGTGGCGTGTGCAAAGAATCAATGCGTGGGGAATCACGACGTACAGAATCACTTGGTACTGTCTTGCTTGTTGAAGGAGATAGATCCTCTTGTGCGCACAGTGGTAGCGACGTAAGGATAATCGTCATAGAGAATGAAGCCAAAAGAATGGCACATCGAGGTGTCAACCGCAGAGCAGAGCAACAAGGTGTGTGGAACAAGAAATGATAGAAAGGCAAGCAAAAAGTTGTCTTCACACGAAAGCAGAGAAACATTCACAAAAGTTATAATAGATGCGATGGAGCAGTCGCAATCATTGTATGAACTGACCATGCATGCAAACTTACAATTGGCATGGAGAAGATTCTGTATTCTTTGTGCGGAAATAATGTGGCAGAAATGATGTGCGGAAGAGAACTTGCAACCACAGCATTTTACTATTTTCGCTCTCTTGTCGTCTTTGCCAAGATACAGCATGCTATTTCCTCATTCCATTTTCAACATGTATGCAGAATTCTTCATCATTTTTTTCGGCATCTGCACAACGCTTTCTACCCTGTCAAGCATGGTATAGATTCGTTCTTGGGTTCTTTTTATTCAGTAGTATGGTTACACAATATGGCGCACTTCATGCCCAGCCCGCAGAGCCACTCGATGCGGCACGACTACAATTGGCGATTAATAAATTAAATGTTCTCGGCTCAGTGCTCTATGTTGCCGCTCACCCCGACGACGAAAATACAGCAGCCATTGCTTACTATGCCAACCATGCGTTATATCGCACAGCATACATTTCACTCACACGGGGTGATGGCGGGCAGAACCTGATCGGTGACGAGCAGGGTGCGCTACTTGGATTGATTCGTACGCAAGAGCTTATGGCGGCTCGTCGTAAGGACCGTGGTGAACAATTTTTTACCCGTGCTGTTGATTTTGGTTTTTCTAAAAATCCCGAAGAAACCTTTCGTAAGTGGGACAAGCAAAAAGTCTTGGGTGATATTGTCTGGGTCATTCGCACAATGCGTCCTGATGTTATGATGACGCGCTTCCCACCAACTGCTGAAGCAGGGCATGGTCATCATACTGCTTCTGCTATGCTTGCAGAAGAAGCATTCAAAGCTGCCGGCGACAGTACAAAATTTCCTGAGCAATTGCGTGCTCCGTATCATGCTACCGTATGGCAACCTAAGCGTCTTGTATGGAATGGCTGGCCTCAGTTGATTGAACGCCGTAATATCAAACTTCATACTTTGCCAAGTATCGATGTAGGCTCGTACAATGTCCTCTTGGGAAAATCATATACAGAAATTGCTGCAGAAAGCCGCTCGATGCACAAGTCACAAGGATTTGGTGCCTCGGCAGGTCGTGGCGAAAGCATCAATTACTTTCTTCATACATTGGGCGATTCAGCACAAGCAACACCACAGGGACGCGATCTCTTTTCAGGTGTTGATTTAACATGGATAAGAGTTGCCAATAGTAGTGAGGTACAAAAACTTGTCAATGACATTCGTGTGGCATATCAACCGGCAAAGCCCACGACGATTGTTCCGCTTTTGGTTGAATTGCTGAAAGCATTGCGTGCTCTTGATCAGCGAGATGTCTATGTGGTACAAAAGCAAAAAGAAGTTCATGACATTCTACGCTCATGCTTAGGTTTATGGATGGAAGCAATTTCTGAAACGAATAGTGTTGTACCGGGTACATCGGCAAAAATTAATTTCGGCATAGTGCAACGAGAGCAGCTTGACGGTGGCGTAAAGCTCATGCGCTTGCGTGTGCGTCATGCAATGGGCATGGCAATTGATTCGGCACAAAACCTTATGCTAAAACATGGTGAATTCACCACATTAGCTTTGACAACAGCATTGCCGCAAGCCTTGCCATACTCACAGCCATACTGGCTTACGAAACCTTTTGATGGTGCTTTTCAATTTGATGATCAACGATTAGTATCATATCCTGATAATCCTCCGGCAGTCGTTGCAGAGGTAGAACTCATGGTTGGCGGCGAACGCTTTGTATATGCTTTGCCGGTGCTGTATCGTCGCACTGATCCCATTCAAGGAGAACAGTATCGCCCTATTGAAGTGGTCCCTGCTGTCGCTGTATCTTTGGATGAACAAGTGTATGTGGTAGCAAACTCTACACCAAAGCAAGTGCGCGTTGTATTGCGTGCCCAAAAAGCAGATGTAAAAGGACATGGTTCTCTTACTGCGCCGAATGGATGGACT
>DHLT01000113.1:11869-16083 GCA_002405405.1 Ignavibacteria bacterium UBA4661
AAATGGATGGACAATTGAACCGAAGCAGATTGACTTTGCTCTTGCGAAAAAATTTGATGAAAGAGATGCAGTCTTTACGCTGACACCCACAGCTCAGGCAAGCACAGAGCGCGGTCGTATTACTGCTCGTGCTGTCTTGAATGATAAGCAAGTCATCGAGCATGGCATTCGTACGATAGCCTATTCGCATATTGTACCGCAAACCATTTTTCCGTCTGCATCTGCCGATCTTGTGCGCCTGCAGATTACTGCCCCGAAGAAAATCATAGGGTATATTGAGGGTGCTGGGGATCGTGTGCCAGAAGCATTGATGCAAATAGGGTATGATGTAATAGTACTGAATGATAAGAACATTGAATCAGAAGATCTAAAACAATTTTCTGCTATCATTGCGGGTGTGCGAGCATATAATACACGCGAGCGGCTTGCTATTCTACAACCAAAATTGATGCAGTATGTTGAGCAGGGCGGTGTGTATCTTGTACAGTATAACACAGGAGGAGCAACATTTATCAATAATGGAACAGTAACGGATAATATCGGTCCGTATCCTTTTACAATTTCTCGGAGTGATCGTGTTACTGATGAGCAAGCAGAGGTAAAATTCCTTGTACCATCGCATCCTGTTTTGAATACACCAAATAAAATTTCTGCAAAAGATTTTGAGGGTTGGGTACAAGAGCGTGGTTTGTATTTCGCAGGACAATGGGCAAAAGAATATACCGCACCGCTTGGCATGAATGATCCGGGCGAACCGCAAAAGCAGGGATCGCTTTTGATTGCAGATCATGGTAAAGGGCGATATATCTACACCGGATTAGCATTCTTTCGTGAATTGCCGGCAGGTGTTCCGGGTGCATTTGCACTGATTGTGAATTTATTATCGAAGTAATCTTTGACGCGATAAGTAGAGAACATACTATATAAATACAGTATGACTTTGCACTAAAACAGTATCTCTCAAGATCGAATACGTATTATATCATGAACTTCAAGTATTTATATTGGAAAGTGATGCTACTCTACGTAGTACTGCTTGTGTCATTACAAGCAGTAGATCTCGGTGCTCAAACACTGCGTCCGCAAGTACTGGATAGTTTGGAGCATCGTTTGAAAGAGGACGCAAGTCCTTCGGTAAAGGCAGAAATATATCGTATTCTTTTAGAAAGTTATCGCGATCGTGTACCCTATCGTACACTTGCTTTGTCGAAAGATGCAGAACAATTTGCCAAGCAACATCATAATACTTCTCTGTTGGTAGTTGCACAGTATTCGGCAGGGATGGCATTAGCGAAAGAGGGCAAAGACACTCTCGCATTACAGTATTTTCGATCTGCATTGTCAAATGCAGGAGAGCATAAAAACGTAGAACAAGTTGCCTACATCAACTTTTTGATGTCGCGTATCCAACGAAAGTTTGGCAACTTTACGATTGCATTGGATCTTATGTTGAACGCTCAAAAAACTTTGGAAAAAAGTATTGCTGAAGGGAGTCCGACAACATTTCTTTCGAAAGAAAAAATACTTGCAGAAATACTCGAAGGTGTTGGCTATTTATACTTTTTGAACAAAGATTATCATCGTGCTATAAAGAACTTACATCAATCGATTAATCTGTATAATGCTATCGATACTTTTTTACTTACCAAGCCTTATAGCAAGTTGGGGAATGTGTATAAGGCACTTGGTCAGTTGGATTCTGCTGAGTGGTATTGTGTGCAATCATTGCACATAGCAACAGTACTGACAGACAAGTTCGGTATTGCATATGGTAACCGAGACTATGCATCTATTTTACGGCTACGGGGCGATTACGCGCATGCTTTTCAGCGTATCCAGCAGGCGGTTGCTCTTTTTAAGGATATCAACAATGTCATCGGTCTAGCAGAAGCGCATTATGAATTGGCAGCAATTCATTTCGCTACTAAACATTATCGTGAAGCATTACGGGCGGTTGATGCAGCATTAGTGTATGCAGAGAATAACGCAATACAAACAGTAATCTATGAAGGTTTGCAGCTTAAAGCGCAGTGTTATGCAGCAGAGGGTGATTTTAAGCGAGCATATGAAGTCGGAGTGCAATATGTTTTACTTCGCGATTCGCTCTATTCTAATGATATGATACGCCGTAATGTTGAAATGCAAACACGCTTTGAAGTATCACGCAAAGAACAAGAAATTGCTCAGCTACAAAAAGAGAGTCAATCTCAAGCAGTGTTGCGCGTTGGACTTATCATTGGTGTTATCGCTGTTGTTCTTGTCTTGTTAGTTGTCATCAGTCGTTATCAACTCAAGAAAAAATCCGAGCAGGAATTACGAGTCAAGAATGAATATATCCTCCGTCAACAAAAAGAATTATCAGCTCAGGCACGTGATATTCAAGAGGCGAATGAAGAACTTCATGCTACGATTGCTGAGCTTCGAGAAGTCAATGAACGAAAGGGGGAATTCCTGAGTATTGCGGCACATGACTTAAAAAATCCGTTATCGGCAATTAAAGGATATGCAGAACTTCTCTTGCATGAGGTTGTTGTTGAGCAAGATGAGCACCCCGACAGTCCTCTTGTTAAAGATGGGTTGGAATTTCTTCCTTACATTAAAAACTCTGCTGAGCACATGGTGGAGATTATCACCGAGTTGCTCAATACGGAAACACTTGAAAGCGGGAAGGTCGAACTCAAGAAAGAAGTCTGCGACCTCTATGAAATTGCCAACCTTGTTGTGTATGGCAATAAAGCACAAGCCACCGCAAAGGATATTACACTGCATGCCACTCTACAACAAGAGTGCTACACCGAAGCCGACTCGCGCAGAATACGAGAGGTCTTTGATAATATCATGAGCAATGCCATCAAGTATTCACCAACTCAAAAAAATGTGTGGATTACCCTCGCAAAAAATACGACTCAGGTCGTACCTCTTATTCGTTTCACAGTGCGCGACGAAGGACCGGGTTTTACCGAAGACGACAAATCCAAGCTTTTCGGAAAATTCCAAAAACTCTCGGCACGCCCAACGGGTGGTGAGTCGTCAACCGGATTGGGTCTTTCAATTGTCAAAACCATTGTTGAATTGCATGGTGGTACTATTAGTGTTGAAAGTACGCATGGTCATGGTGCTATGTTTGTTGTTGATCTTCCTATAACATTACCTAATGATTTTGCTGTGTAATACTTTGTTTGATAAGTATCGATACGCGCTTATTCGACACCTTCGATGAAGGATATTGACGATCATGAATTATCTCTTTCTTGGTTTAGGATTATACCTGCTTGCTCAGCTTATCATTGGATTTGTTATCACGCGCCACGTACTCAGTAGTACAGAGTATTTTGTTGCCAATCGACGCTTAGGGTATCTGCTCACAGTATTCGGCATTTTTGCAACATGGTTCGGTGCCGAAAGTGTTGTTGCAACCACCGGTGAAGTCTATCGCAAAGGACTGAGCGGCGCAACTGCTGATCCCTTTGGTTATGTTATTGCTTTTGTGCTGATGGGCATACTCTTCGCACGAACGCTGTGGCAACGTAATATCGTTACCCTTGCCGATCTCTTCCGCGAACGCTATTCTCCTATGATTGAAAAGGTGGCAGTGCTCTTGATGGTGCCAACCTCCGTAGCATGGGCAGCGGCACAATTACGAGCATTTGGTCATGTCTTGTCGGTAACGGGTGGTATCGAACTCAATACGGCAATCACGATTGCCGGCTGTGTGATTGTTATCTATTCCTCCGCAGGTGGTATGCTCGCTGATGCTGTGCATGATGTTATTCAGGGAATGGTGCTGATTATCGGTTTAGTGAGTTTGCTTGTGATGATTCTTGGCTTGCCGGGCGAAGGAACAACATTAGGGCGTGAACTAACCATGCAAGCAGTCATGGCTCCACGAGGTGCAACCAATTCTCTTCTTGATACTATCGAACTGCTCACCTTGGTGATATGCAGTTCATTGGTTGCACAAGAATTAGTATCGAGGATTGTGTCTTCGCGATCACAAGAGGTGGCACAAAAATCATTTTTTATTGCTGGATTGTTGTATGGCGTCATTGGTTTGATTCCGATTACGATTGGTATCGTTGCCCCGAAGATTATTCCGGTACTTCCTGATCCGGAGCAAGCATTATCGATCATCGCCAAACAATATTTGCCACCGATAGGATATGTCCTTTTTTCAGGGGCATTAATTTCAGCTATTCTCTCAACTACAGATTGTA
>DHLT01000071.1 GCA_002405405.1 Ignavibacteria bacterium UBA4661
CCGGCTCTTCGTGCCGTCCTAATTCTTGGAATAGGATTTTCGGTGGGTTTAGTCGTACATGTTGATGCACGTATCATCTTAGGGATAACTGCCGGCATGGTTTTGTGTGCTTGTTGCTTGCTGTGGCTATGGCATAAGACAGGTACTCTCTCACACTATGCTTTACTTCTCTTGCATAGTGTTGTTTATGCAGGGTGTTGTGGCGCAGGATGGATCCTTGCCGGTCGTGTGCAGAGTACTGCGATATCATCTGTGCCTGCCAATGTTGAAATTCCTCTCGTAGTTCGTGGAAAAATTCGCTCGATACAATCAAAACTTGCTCAACCAACGGATGTCGCACTGCAAGCCTACGAGCAAGAGCAAACGTCGTTTGTTCCCACTCCTGATACTATTCGTCGTTTTATTGTTGATGGTGAAGTCATATCTGCAATGTATGGTATGCCAATACATGAGGCGAGAATTGTGGTACATCTATTTTCTGATCTTAAAGTTCGGACTAGTGGAACATCTTCGGAAGTGCCTGTATTCTCGGCAGGTATTGGCGATAGTGTGCTTTTACGTGGTGTAGGTATGTTGCCCTCACAAATTCAGTATATGCGAGGAAACAAGATTACAATGCTTATCGAAGATGTATCACAATACGACTATGCGCAATCAATGCAAGCGCAGTGGATCATGTCGGTGCACAGTTCGCGGTGTACGGTGTTGCCGCATATACCACAATGGGGATGGACTGTACTTATAGATAAGATTGCCGATCAGATTCGAATTGTGCGCGAAGATTTTATTAGTTCTGCTATGAAGATATTCGTTATGCAGGATTCATCGTTTGCAATGGCTTCTTCTGTTATGATTGCTATGCTAACCGGATATGATGAAGATGTTCCACCTAATATTCGTACCCATTTCCAAAGGGCAGGAACGATTCATATTATGTCGGTGAGTGGCTTTCACATTGGTCTAGTTGCCGCCATGATACACTTAGTTCTCGTTAGGATTCAAAATCGTCGGTGGCGATCTTTCTTGTTAACGATAGCTATAATGAGCTATAGTATTTTATCTGGTTGGTCGGTATCGGCAGAGCGTGCTTGTATGATGGCAGTACTTGTCATCGGTATTGCATATACCGACAGAAAAATTATTCTGCTCAATGTATTTGCGGTAACAATTATTCTTATTGCATGCCTTCATCCCACCTCTATGCTGACTATGGGATTTCAACTTTCTGTAATGTCGGTGGGAATGTTGATTATCGGTATGCCAATCATTCAGCACAATTGCCGAAGGATACGCTCAACACTTTTGCGCCAGATCCTTGTGCTTGTGTGGGCTTCGTGGTTGGCAGGGACAGCGGCATTTCTCGTCTTGCTAGTGCGTGATCAGTCGTATTCTCTTTGGACAATTTTTACGAATATTCTCCTTGTACCATGCTCAACATTAGCACTTTTGTGGGGCGCTATTGCTTTTTGTATCGGCGGACTTGGTCAATGTCTTGGCGGAGTAATTCTGCCGGGTGTACAATGGATCGCACTTGCCGGATTGGCGATATTGGATATTGTCTTGCATATACAAAGTATTATCGCACAAAATAACTCTGCAATTGTACGTGGAACATCTGCGTGGATTGTTTTTTGCGTACAATGTATTGGTTTATTCTATGCTCTACGTTCTTTGTCGCACCGCCAAATGCTTTCGCGTATGATTATAGCGTACTTATGGCTGATCATTGTCATTTTATATGCGGTGAATACACATCAAGAGCATGAACAATATCTCCTCCGTCCAAAATTATCTGCAACAATCTTCAATGGTGATAGCTTCTCCATTCTTGTCTTGGCAGATCATGTTATCGATCCCAACCGCTATCGTCGATGGAATGATACAGCATTAGTTTCATTTCGCTACCCTCCACCAAGAGCGGATATTGTACTTGCTCGTCATATACGTCAGCAGGTGCAACAATCAAATAAACCCTCGTACATCTTTGTTGATGGCGAGTCTTCCTTACGTACAGTGGCACTCATCAGTTCGCCGTGCACTCGAGCTGTGGTTGTGCCATATAGAGAAAATAACTTTATGCAGTTCGTGTTGGTAGACAAACTTCGTGCACAGGGTATTCCTGTGTTAAAAACTACGTCTGTCATGGCTCGTCTTCGATCTGTGCTTGCAAAGGAGAAATTCTAATGCTGTATGTATGGGTACAATTCGCTTGTTTGAGCCTTATGACGATCGTCATTTGGTTAGTTCAATGCTATTTTTATCCACAATTTTTACGTGTCCACCCGGATAGTTTTCTTGTGCATCATAGCCGTTATACGAAGCGTATTACAGTAGTTGTAGCACCCGTCATGACCATCGAACTTTTGTCGGGAGTATGGTTATTCGTAGAGTTTTTTTCTTTTCACTTGCCGACAATATTGAATCTATGGTTGATTATTCTGAATGCTTTTGCTATTGCCGCTATTTGGTTGGCAACAATGTTTATCCATGTGCCACAGCATGATTATCTTTCCAATGGCTGGCATGAAGATACAATCAATGCACTTATCCGAAGTAATTTGTTTCGAACGATACTCTACACCCTGCGGTGGTTGATGTGGCTTTGTGTTGTTATCCTTCTGTGCGTATGATTTTTAGTCAAAAATCAACTATGAGCGAGTTTGTCCCGCACCACGAATAATCCACTTGTACGATGTGAGTTCGCCTAGTGCCATTGGTCCGCGGGCATGAAGTTTTTGTGTGCTAATACCAATTTCAGCGCCCATGCCAAATTGTCCGCCATCGGTAAATGCAGTGCTGGCATTGGCATATACACAAGCAGAGTCCACAGCATGTAGAAATTGCTCACATAATGTTGTATCCTCAGCAATTATTGCTTCACTGTGTTTAGAACTGTGAGTCGCTATATGATCGAGTGCTTCGGTGATGTCGCTTACAGTTTTGATCGACATTTTGAGTGAAAGAAATTCTGTACCAAAATCTTTTTCCGTTGCCAAAAACAGTAGCTCTAATGGATAAGAATTTTCGAGAGTGTGATATGCTTCGTGATCTGCATAAAGGATCACATGGCTTTCGGCAAGTGGTTCGACAATCGTTGATAATTCATATAAAAACTCTCGATGAATGAGCACGGTGTCAAGTGCATTGCAAACAGATGGTCGCCGTGTTTTGGCGTTATGAATGATTGCACGTGCTTTTGCAACATCTGCAGTACGATCAATATAGGTATGAACGATACCGGCACCGGTTTCAATAACAGGAACGCGTGATTGTTTGCGTACAGCACTGATCAGTTCTTGCCCACCACGTGGTATAATGACATCAACAAAATCAATAGCATTCATAAGCTCATCTGCCGCAGTGCGGTCGGCGGGGAGAAGTTGAACACATGTTTTTGGCAAGCCGTACTCAACAAGTACGCGTTGAATACATTCAACAATAGCCATGTTCGAGTGATGAGCATCGCTTCCACCTTTAAGCAGACAAACATTCCCCGACATTAAGCATAAAGCGGCTACATCAAAAGTGACATTGGGGCGTGCTTCATAAATGATACCTACAACGCCAAGCGGCACGCTGACCCGTTGTAAATGCAACCCATTGTCGGTGGTGCGATCTTCAAGTACCGTACGGAGTGGCGACGGAAGTGTTGCCACATGGCGCAAATCACGAGCTATCGATTCGAGACGTTGTTCCGTCAATAGCAGACGATCATATTTGGGATTAGTGTCATCCATACGCTCGCAATCCAAACGATTACTGTCAAGAATGTTTGCAATATCAAGCAGAAGGGCATTAGCGATACCACGGATAACATTACGTATTGTTAGTTCCGGAATGAGTGCTAAAGCGCGTGATGCAGCACGTGCAGAGTAGAAAACACTGTGAAGTGACATACAGACTGCAAATAAGGTGATTGGGGGTAAGTAAATCAATTGCCTGCAAGATGCACCAAATTCCGTACTTTTGCGACTGTTTTTTAATCATTTTGCGGGCAATAGAAGCCATGAATACCATTGCAATTGTGGGGCGACCCAATGTCGGAAAATCAACATTGTTTAATAGAATTGTTGGTGGAGAAAGTTCTATTCACGCCGAAGAACCGGGTGTCACGCGCGATCGTATCTATGGGCAGTCCGATTGGTCCGGCTACGATTTTCATGTGATTGACACCGGCGGTATTGTTCCCGATAGTGAAGATCAATTCGATGTTGCTATTCGTGAGCAAGCACAGATTGCTATTGAAGAAGCAGAGTCAATTATTTTTGTTTGCGATGGGCGTACAGGCATGACAACTATTGACGAAGAAATTGCCTCAATGCTTTTGCGCTCCGGTAAGCATGTTACGCTTGCAATCAACAAGTGTGATGATCCGAAGTATGATATGAATGCTCATGAATTCTACGCATTAGGGTTGGGCGAACCTTTTGGTTTTTCTGCTTTGAGCGGGCGTTCGATTGGTGATATGCTCGATCATGCTATGATCCCTCTCAAGAAGGATATTGAACTTGATGAAAATGATACGCGGCTCAAAATTGCAATTGTAGGGCGACCGAATGTGGGGAAATCATCGCTGACGAATGCACTTCTGGGTAAAGATCGTATGGTCGTGACACCCATCGCCGGCACCACGCGCGACGCAGTCGATAGTGTTGTAAAATACTATGGCGAGGAGATCGTCTTGATTGATACCGCCGGTTTGCGCAGACGGAGTCGTATCAAAGAGAATATTGAAATGTTTAGTGTTCTGCGTACACAGCGAGCTATTGAGCGGTGCGATGTTGCAATTGTGGTTGTCGATGCAACACAAGGACTGGATCACCAAGACAAACGCATTTTAGATGATGTTGTTACGGCACGCAAAGGTGTTTTGTTGGCGTTTAATAAATGGGATGCCGTAGAGAAAGATCACAAATCGGCAGATGCTATTGTGCAGAAATTCAAAGAAGATATGCGTACAGTCGATTATACGCCTATTGTAACCATTTCAGCGCATACCAAGCAACGTATTTCAAAAGTGCTTGATATGGCAATTGCTATACACAAGCGCCGGACTACTCGTATCCCGACCTCACAATTGAATCAAGCATTGCTGGAAGATATTTCCCGTACACCGCCACCTAATGTACGAGGACATGATCTGCGTATTAATTTTATCACACAAGCACTAGTTGCTCCGCCAACATTTGTCTTTTTTTCGAATTTCCCTCAAGAAATTCCTGATGCCTACAAGCGGTTTCTTGAGCGTAAGCTCCGCGAGCACTATGATCTTGATGGTGTGCCGGTAAGTTTTCTTTTTCGGAAAAAGAACAAGCGCGATGATGATGATGAATAACTTCGCATTCTCTTATGATTCAATCGTTGTATCATGTGTTGTTAGATTTTGTCGCTCCTCGTACATGTGAACTGTGTGGCAGGGGAGTGGATACAACTGTGCTGCACGAGGGTGATGTACTCTGCCAATTCTGTGTTGATAGTGCAGAGCCCGGTCCACCACCGGAAGAACTTTTGAATCGTTTGGCGCAAATAACACCTGCTGACGATATTGCTGTATCTTTTATTGCGGCGCGTTATACCTTACGTGATGATCTGCCGATGCACAGTGTCGTGTATGGTCTGAAATATGGTGGCAGACGATCTATCGCAAAGCAATGCGGACGTATTATGGCGAATACGATTCTTGATAGAGCAGACAATATTGATATTATTATTCCGGTGCCATTACACCCTGCTCGTTTACGAGAGCGAGGCTTTAACCAAGCAGAATTGTTGGCACAATCTGTTGCCAATGTTTTTGGTAAATCATGTCACTCACACATTATCAAGCGCACAAAAAATACTCTCTCGCAAACAAGTAAACGTGCTGACGAGCGACACTCATCTATGTTGAATGTTTTTGAAATTCCCCAAACACATGCTGAGATGATTGCGCATAAACATGTTCTTTTGATTGATGATGTGTGGACAACCGGTTCGACAATCAACTCTTGTGCATTATCATTGCTATATGCCGGTGCGAAGCGTGTATCAGCACTAACACTTTGTGCGGCGTGATACCTTTGGACAATAAATTATGACTCCGTATCCTACTGCTCATTATCCTTGTGTTATAACATTTTCCGATGTTGCCTATCCATTCGGGGAAAATAGAGCGCTCCTTTGTCAATTTGCTATTCCGCATGAACCTCAAAGAATCATTGTTTCATGGTTTGCGAAGGAGCATTGCACAATTGAATTTTTTACCAAAAAACAAGCATTTCGCAAACCAATTGCTCTCAATGAACAAGATCAGGTTTTAGAGGCAGTATGGGCATTGCCTTTCAAGCAAACACTTCTACAGACACCGGATGCAGATACCATTCTTTTGCGTTCATTTACTAAAGAAGGTGTGGTGAAAAAGCGAACAATTCGTCATGCCGCACCTTCACGAAAGCAATGGCAGCAGGCGCAAATATCTTCATCAAGAGAGCAGGATGGTGTGCCCATTACACCAGATAATGCACCGGAGTTACTTCGAGCTTTGGGATTGATTGATGAGAAATATCGTGTGATTCCTGCGATGAGCGATAAGTACCGACAAATCAATCATTTTCTTTCGATTACTCAAACATTGGAAGTGATTCGAAATGCCCAAGAAAAAGCAACGAAGAATATTCCCATTGAACCATTGCGTATTATTGATTGCGGTTGTGGAAAGGCGTATTTAAGCTTAGCATTCGTGCATTGGTTGCACTTGCAAGGTATAGCTTATGAATTAGTTGGCATTGATACGAATGAAACTCTCATTGGTCAGTGTAATGCCATAGCGCACTCACTTGGCATGAAGCAAGCAGAGTTCGTATGTATGCCGATCGGTGCGTATGGGAAGTTTCTAGCAGGTAAACAGTATGATATTGTCATTGCTTTACATGCGTGTGATACAGCAACAGATGATGCACTTCACTTGGCAATACAAGCACAAGCACGAGCTATTCTTTCGGCACCTTGTTGTCATCATTTTGTGAATGCACAATTGCGTTCGCCAACATTTAAAATATCAGCACCTAGTGCCACAGCTTTACTTTTACGTGATGGCATTACGCGAGAGCGTTTGGCAGATTTACTGACCGATTCGATGCGGCGAGATATTCTCTATGGTTACGGATATCGTGCAGAGCTATTAGAATTTACTGCGCCGGAGCATACGATGAAAAATATTATGATTCGTGCAGAACTGACAATATCGACTCCCAGTCCACAATCGGTACGATTGAAGCGTTTTTTTACCGAATACACGCAATGGCATATTGCTCCTAAATTGGCAGACTTGCTCGGTGTACAAGAGTTTGGTAAACAATCGGTAGAGCCATAAAGAGAGAGTCATAAAGTTTATGTATGTTTATGCTCACACCAAATAATTCTTCGAGATAATTTTTGTAGATACCTCGTATGGCGCAGAAACGTATTACACGCAGTGGGTCGGCTATCAAAGCATGCCTTTGTTTGATTCTTCTTTCCGGTATGATCTATGGCTTGTCACATCCTTTCGGGAGTTTGCCGCCATTCTCTTTGTGGCTTGATACATGGCATGGCGTGTATGCTACAGCACGTAGTGCTGCATACAAGACCTCGCAAGAAGTGTTAATACCCCAAACAAGTGCGCCGGTGCAAGTTATTCGTGATGAGCGTGGAGTACCGCACATTTTTGCGCAGAATGACAATGATGCGGCATTAGCACTTGGCTATGTTATGGCGAGTGATCGACTCTTTCAGATGGATCTCTATCGGCGTGCAGCATCGGGTAAACTCTCCGAAATTATTGGTGCCAGCGTTGTTGAAAATGACAAAGCCCTGCGGCGGACAGGCATGTATTTAGGTGCACAGAGAACCAATGAGGCACTAAAGCAAGAAAATAGTCCGGCATATCAAGCTATGCAGAAATTTGCTCAAGGTGTGAATGCCTACTTGGCTAGTCTGTCTGATCACGAATTACCCTTTGAGTGCCGTTTGCTAGGTTATCGTCCTCGTGAGTGGGATACGTACTCGACATGTTTGATTTTGCAGTACATGTGCTATGATCTTACGTTCAGCCAGGATGATATCTATGATGCCGTACGGCGCTCTGCCATTGGTGATAATGTTTTTGATGAATTGTATCCAGAACACTCGTTGTACCCTGTGCCGCACAATCCTGAGCCACGAGGAATAATAAGCAATGAAGAAGTTACTCGTCGTTTGATCGGAAATTCTTCTTCGTCTGTAACCATGCAAACATCTTCACAAGCAGTGCTCTCTGTAGTGCCGACGAAAAGTAATCTTGCAAGTATGGCACAAAAGAAGAAATTATTATCCTCTTTCGATACACAAACAAATGCTGACTTTGCAGCGGCTCTTTCTGAATTTTATCGCCTTACAATGCCTTTTGTCGGTGAGATACAGGAAGGAAAAGGAAGTAATAATTGGGTAGTCAGTGGCAAGAAAACAATATCAAGGAAGCCAATTTTAGCGGGTGATCCGCATCTTTCCTTATCACTACCGGCGATTTGGTATGAAACACATATTGTAACGCCTAAGAGCAATGTCTATGGGGTTACTATTCCCGGTACACCCACAGTAATCATCGGTGGCAGTCAGTATTGTGCATGGACGTTTACGAATACCGGAGCAGATGTTCTCGACTATTATGCTATTGAATTCGATGCTGCCAAAAAACGATATCGATATGATACGACATGGCGTGATCTTAAAGAAGATATTACCACCATGAAGGTAAAAAATTCAGCTGATATTCGGGATACTGTTTTATTGACTCATTACGGACCTGTCATGACAGACTATCGTGGTAAGAGGTTGGCAATTCAGTGGACAGCACATGGAGTATCTACGACACCTCAAGCATTATGGCATTTCAATCATGCTACGAACTATCGTGAATTCGAAGTCGGCATGAAGTTGTGGAATGTTCCTGCTCAAAATGTTGCCTATGCCGATGCACAAGGTAATATCTCCCTTCGCTCGTGCGGTACGATTCCGATTCGGCGAGCAGGTAATGGTAAATATATTTTTAATGGTGCAACGAATGAGGGCGACTGGGTTGGTAGTATTCCGTTTGAGCAGCTACCGGCAGGTGTCAATCCTGAACGTGGGTGGTTAGCCTCGGCAAATCAAGAGCCGGGTCCGCCTGATTATCCATACTACATGATGAATGGTTGGGGATTTACCAATCGTGGCACTCGTATTCAGCAAATGCTCGAAGAGAGCCCTAAACTGCAATCTGACGCTATGCGCACTATGCAAACAGATGTTACGGTGATACCGTTTGCTATGCTCAAACCTGCTTTGACAAAGGCTATTCAGGATATTCTTGCTCATGAAACACTCCCTGCATTAAATACAGCAGTACTGCATTCTTTAGCTGCTTGGAATGGGATTGCTGATGTTGAAAACAAACAAGCCTTGGTTTTTACCCATGTACTGCCACTCATCAAAAAACTTACTTTCGATGAAATTGTTGATACCTTGGGACTACCTCCCGATGATGTCCTATATCGCTTGCTGAATGAGCAACCAACATCGAAGTGGTTCGATCTACAATCAACTCCTGCAAAAGAAGATGCTCATACCATTATGAAGTATGCAATTAAGAATGGTATCGATAGCACAATTGCAAAATTTGGTAGTGATACAACGGTGTGGGTGTGGGGCAAACAACACAAGTTGGTAATTCGCCATGTTCTACGCGATGCGATGCGTCCACTTGGTCGATATGATATGCCTTTTGCAGGATTTGGTTCAACGGTCATGCCCGCAAGCGGCTTGCGACCAAGCTTCTCGGCGAGTTGGCGTATGGTGGCTGATTTTTCTGATGGTGAACCAAAGCTCATGGGTGTCTTTCCGGGTGGTTCTTCCGGTAATCCTGCTAATCCGTACTACACTAAAAATCTTCAAACATGGTTAAAGGGAGAATTATATCCTTTGCATCGTGTCAAAACACCCGATGAACTTGCATCGCGGATTAGCACTATCATTATCAAGTAATAAAAAATGTAATGAGATTCTTTTGCTGATTTCTTCATCGTATACTTATGGCACGTCTTCTTTTGATTATGATTTTTGCGGCAATTGCCGGTGTTGTCCATGTCTTGGCAGGATGGCAATTCTTTTTGATAATTCCACTTGCTGTAGGGGCAATTATTGTGCAACGAGCATGGTTGTGGTGTAGTCTTATCGGTATGTTTGCCACGATAGGATTGATTGTCATTAATCGCCTCCTTGCCGGTTCGTCATTGCATACAATACTCTCTATCTCATCCGATTTTGTACTTAAAAATCCCGACTTGTGGTTCATATTGCCCATTGCATCTGTTCTTGTCGTCATGATCCTTTCAGGATTAGCAGGTATGGTAGGTAGTTATGTTCGACAAAGTTTTTACCCTACGCATGTTGCTGAACTTTAAGTTATCTATGGTGATGCAGTATGTCGTGGATTAAGCGCACAGAAGTTCGATTTCGTGAATGGTTCACCGGGCGAGGGCGGACAGGTAAAGCCATTCGTATTGATACGCCACAAAATATCTTGGCAGATATTGCAGCACCAAAAATTCTTTTTATGCGCCAAGATCGTATTGGCGACATGCTTGTTTCTCTGCCTGTGGTGCGTGCCGTTCGTGCGCAATTCCCTCACGCACAGATTGATGTGCTGCTTGGCACGAATAATATTGGTGTTGGGAGTGTTGCTCTTCGTTATGCAAATAGTATTCTTTGCTATGAAAAGAAAATCGGGAAAATTCTCATGCTCTTGTGGCGTATCAGGCGCACACGCTACGATGTTGTGGTGGATTTGATGGATAATGCTTCGGCAACATCAACTTTTCTTTTTACCCGCATGAAATCGCGCTATACGCTCGGTATTGAAAAAGAAAATGCTGATGCTTATACACATAATGTTCCTCTTCTTGATAAGTCTGTTACACATATCGTTGAACGATTGGCACAATTTCTTTTGGCATTTGGTATAGAGCCAAGTACAACGAATCTTCTGCTGGAATATCCTCTTGCAAATGCAGAAATACAAATTGCTCAAGAACGAGTAAAGAAATCGTCAGAGCAGCTTCTTGGTGTAAATATCTCGAGTGGCTATGATGAAATGTATTGGGGAAGTGAGCATTGGATACGACTGATCGACCATATTCAAAAAGAGTTTCCAAGACTAGATATCGTCTTGTTTTCATCACCCGGATACGCTGAAGAACTTGCCATTATCAGCTCTGCAACATGTGTACGCATTGCACCTTCAACACGATCATTCCATGAGTTCGCGGCAATGATTGCCCAGTGTACATTATTCTGTACGCCCGATACTTCAGTGATCCATGTTTGTGCTGCACATCGTATTCCGGTGGTTGGAGTGTACAATTACAGCGATAAATCCTTGATCCCTTGGACACCATACAAGTCCCCGGGTACTATGTTGTACACTGATACAAATCATGTACGTGATATCAAGTTTGACGACGTGTATTCTGCTGTGCAGACTATGGTACGCAATGTTTATATGGGATAAAAAAGTTAATCACCTCCACC
>DHLT01000088.1:0-3595 GCA_002405405.1 Ignavibacteria bacterium UBA4661
TTGTGCGCATTACCTCAAAAGAAGATATTGAACGCATCGTGGTTGCCAATCAAAAAGGCACTCCGATTTTCGTTCGTGATGTTGCCAGTGTTGAAATCGGCGCGCTGTCGCCTTCGGGTGTTCTCGGCTATACCGATAATGCTCGCTCTTTGGATAATGACAACAGCATCGAGGGCATTATTCTCATGCGGCGCGGCGAAAATCCTTCGGAAGTGATCGCCTCTGTGAAAGAAAAAATTGATGAATTAAACACCAAAAAACTCCCCAAAGGTGTGCGCATCACACTCATGTATGACCGCACAAACTTGGTGAACAGCACACTCGAAACCGTGAGCAAAACGCTCTTCGAGGGGGTGTCGATTGTCATGATCGTTCTCGTGTTTTTTCTCGGAAATATCCGTGCCGCAATCTCGGTTGCACTGACGATTCCGCTGTCATTGCTCTTTGCATTTATCATGATGAAGCTCACCAATATACCGGCAAATTTGCTGTCGCTTGGTGCAATTGATTTCGGTATTATTGTCGATGCGGCAGTGGTCATGGTCGAGGCAATTATGCGCCATGTACCTCATGCGCAGGAACATCAGCACAGCGACGATGGGGGGGGCGGGTACAATGCGCGTAAAGTAATTTTCACCGCCGCCAGTGAAGTACAACGCCAAATCTTTTTTGCCGTGATTATCATCATTTTGGCATACATGCCACTCTTTACGCTTCAGCGGGTCGAGGGCAAACTCTTCTCGCCTATGGCTTACACCTTGTCTTTTGCCATTGGCGGTTCGCTCTTGTTAGGTTTGACGATTGTCCCCGTGATGTGTTCGTTCTTTTTTGCCAAGAAATTTTCCGAATGGCACAATCCGATTGTTGCATGGATGGAACGTCATTACCGCACAGCAATTGTACATTCGCTGGCATATCCGATGATTGCGCTCATGATAGGTTTGGGAGCAGTTGGTGCTTCGGTGGTGGTCATGACTACGAGCATCGGTACGGAATTTTTACCGGAACTTGATGAGGGTGGCTTTAATATTCGCTGTGTATTGCCTGCGGGTGTCGCGCTGTCTTCTGCACGAGAATATCCCGCCCAAATTCGCAAAGAGATTTGCAGTTTTCCCGAAGTGAAATTCGCCATTTCGCAATTAGGTCGCAATGATGATGGCACGGATCCTTTCGGACCCAATCGCATCGAAACACTGGTGCAACTCATTCCATACAGCGAATGGAAAAGTGGCAGAGTGAAGAAAGATCTCCTGCGAGAAATCAAACGAAAATTAGAACAAACCATGCCCGGTGCTACGTTCAGTTTTTCGCAACCGATTCTGGATAATGTTACCGAAGCCGTTACAGGCTCGGCGGCAGATTTAGCGATTTTACTCAATGGCGATGATATTACCCAGTTGCGCCACATAGGGGATTCTGTGCTGAACATCATTAAACCGATTCGCGGCGCAAGCGAAAGCGGTATCGAGCAGGAAGGTCCGCAAACACAACTTTTGATTGAAATCAACCGCGAGTCGGCAGCACGCTATGGCATCAATATGCGTGATATTGATAATGTTATCGAATTAGCGATTGCCGGCAAAGCGATCAGTCAGGTGTACGAAAGCGAACGGCGATTCGACATCATTCTGCGCTATACACTGGAAGATCGCGCTACGCCTGAAGCCCTGTCGAATCTCCTCATTCAAACGACGACCGGCATGAAAATTCCATTGTCGCAGGTTGCCGATGTCCGCATGGCACAAGGACAGACAATCATTGCCCGCGAGGATGGACACCGGCAAATAAGCGTACGCACGAATATCCGCGAGCGCGATCAGGGCAGTTATGTTGCCGAAGCACAGCAGAAAGTATCGGCAAGCATTCGTGTACCGGAGGGCGTTCATATCGAATGGGGCGGACAGTTTGAAAATCTTACTCGTGCTAAAAATCGCTTGGTCGTAGTTATCCCGATTACACTTCTTTTGATCTTTTTTGTGCTGTTTATCCTCTTCGACAATGATGCGAAATATGCAGGTATTGTTATGACGAATGTACCTTTTGCGTTAGTGGGCGGTGTTGGTGCACTATGGTGGCGGGGCATGAATTTCAGTGTTTCGGCAGGAGTGGGTTTTATCTCGCTCTTTGGTGTGGCGGTCATGTCGGGTGTCTTGCTCATCAGCTATATGAATTTCATTCGTCAGGAGGAAAGAATTGATTTGCGCTCTGCCATTGTTAAGGGTGCGGTAACGCAATTTCGTCCGGTGGTCATGATGATGACGGTTGCCTTGATTGGTTTGATTCCCGCCGCCCGTGCTACGGGCATTGGTTCCGATGTTCAGCGTCCGCTGGCAACCGTGATTGTGGGGGGGTTGGTGTCCTCGCTGATTCTCACGCTCTTTGTCATGCCGGCATTGTACTATGTCATTGAGCGCAGAGCGGAGCGCAAGACTCAACGTTAATGCGGTACTGATGCATGCACTCTCTTGTTTTACAAAACTCTCTCCATCTTTTGTAAGGAGTTCTCTTCTATGCACCTCCATTCCATGAAATGCGTTTCGATTATTGTCGATCAGCACTATGCCGAACCACTGACACTTGCCCTGCGCAAACTCAATATAAAAGGATTTACCTTTCACACGGTCTATGGCGAGGGTGAACATGGTGTACGCACGGACGATTCCCATGGCAATGTCAAAATTGAGGTTATTACCGACATCGACACTGCCGATGACATTCTTCATTTGTTACGTTCAACCGAGTTCAGCCATGCGCCGCTCATCATGTATGTTGCCGATGTCAAAACCTACCGGCATGGCAAGTTTGTGGCGGGGTGATACTCTTTTTACCCAATTTACAGCCACGAGATCGCTATCACTCATTTTTCACCGACAAGGATAGTCTCCCCCTTACAGTGTTTCTGCAGGTACCTCTGTGTAGTGGAGTGGTTTTGCCGTATTTTTGTTGATTGATTTTTTCTTTTCTCGTCTTGCGTGCTTTGCAGTTTTGTGCCTATGATTTCTCATCCTATTCTTGCGATTGTTGTTCCATGCTATAATGAAGAAGATGTCTTCCCCGAAACGCTCAAGCGGCTTTCTGCTATGCTCGACACGATGGTGTCCGGCGGGCACATTCATGCCAAAAGTTTTGTGTGCTTTGTTGATGATGGCAGTCGGGATACAACATGGTCGCTGATTGATACTGCGTGCCGTAATGCCCATCACTTCGGTCGTATACGCGGCATAAAATTGGCGCATAATCGCGGACACCAATTTGCACTCTTAGCAGGATTAGAATACTCCGCCGACTATGCCGATTGCACGATTTCGATTGATGCCGATTTGCAAGATGATATTCAGATTATTCCCGATATGGTCGAGCAATTTCGGGCAGGATTTGACACCGTTTATGCCGTGCGCAGAGAACGGAAAACCGACACTTTTTTTAAGCGTAATACTGCCTTGATGTTTTACAAGCTCATGCTCCTCATGGGTGTTCGCATTGTCTATAATCATGCCGATTACCGCCTTATCAGTCGGCGTGTGTTGCAGATTCTTCGTGAAGAATATCACGAGGTAAATCTCTTTTTGCGGGGAATCATTCCGCACATCGGTTC
>DHLT01000088.1:3757-5829 GCA_002405405.1 Ignavibacteria bacterium UBA4661
ATGACCGTGCAGAACGTTTTGCAGGAGAATCAAAATATCCCTTTACCAAAATGCTCGAATTTGCCTTCGATGGCATCACATCATTTAGTGTCGCGCCCTTGCGCTTGGTTACGACTCTTGGTTGCTTGCTTTCCGGAGTTAGTATGCTTCTGGCATTCTATGCTCTCTGGAGCTATTTCGCCCTGAGTGTTGTCCATGGCTGGACTTCGATTGTTTTACCCTTGTATTTTTTGGGGGGAATTCAACTCTTGTGCATTGGTATTATTGGTGAGTATATCGGCAAAATTTACCGTGAAGTCAAAGCTCGCCCTCGCTATACCATCGAGACCATCAGCGGGCAAGAACCCGGTGTGTAGAAATACTTCGAGCATATTTGCTTGACAGCCTCGATTGTTTCGCTTCTTTTTTCATGTTCTCTCGGTTATCCCTCATGCGTTTTTCATTGTTATTCGATAGCAAACCCCGCCTATCGGTTGTTGCCTTCTTTCTGGGCGTGCTGACTTTTCTTGCTTTTTTTTGGCAGTGGCATTCTTTTGGTTTGTACGAAGATGATTATGCCTTTATCGGTGCAATGATGAATCGCTCTTGGGGCGAAATGCTCGACACGATCCTGCGCGACACCATGGAATTATAGCAGGGTAGAGTTATCGGTTTCGGCTTTCATAATATCGTTGTATGGTCGGTATATCATGGCTTGGGTTTTGGAGCTTTGTATATCGTTGGGTGGCTTTTTGTTACGCTCAATGCTGTTCTCATGTATCGCATGGCACTCCTTCTTTTTAGTCGGACACAGCATTCTGCGCTCTGGGCACTCATTGCTGCAATATGGTTTGTGCTGTATCCTGCCGATACTGCTAAGGCATTGCTTATTCACATCTACACCATGCACATCGGTTTGACGCTGTCGCTCTGTTCGCTTATGGCATTTCTGCGAGGGCGGCAGATAGTAGGTTTTTTCTTTGCTTTTTTAACCCTCTTCACATACGAAACCTGCTTGTTAGTCCTTTGCGTTGTACCCCTCCTGCGTCAATGGCAGTTAGTTTCTTTACAAACGGGTGATTCATTGCGTTCAGCTCTGCGCCGATTTTTTTCGTTGGACCTTCTCAAGCGTTTTCTTCTGCATAATGTCTTACTTGGCAGTTTTATTCTCTCATCGCTCATTGCCCGTAAATTGGTTGGTGAATCGCGCGTGGAAGAACTTTCCGCCGGTTCTGCAGTCGCGAAATTGCTCATGTCCTTGGTGTTGGGTCCGATTGGTATTGCAGGTGCACATTTTCATGCTCTCGGTAAAACGTTGGCAAATCCCTCAGTTTCTTGGGTTGGTTTTGTGCTTGGTAGCATCTTGGTAGGCGTTATGATGTGGCTTCTTTTTGCTCGACAGATACAGGAAAGTACTTCAAGCGAGTCTGATTCCTCGACCAAGGGGGAGAATTCCACTCTCTATGGTATGGGTGTGTGCCTTGCTTTCATAGGAGCAATGATTGCATACACTTTTTCTTTTACCCATTTTCCACCACTTGTGCTGATGGGCAGGGGAACAAGTGTTCATTTTGGGGCAACGATTATCTCAGGATTGGGTGTAGCATGGTTGAGTGGCTGGCTGTGGTCAGTATTTCCTCAACGGCGCGTTGTCGTTATGTCTGTCTTTGTGGTCTTCGCCGGCTTCATGGTTGGACATGGGCACATTATTCAACAGGATTTTTCTGTTAGTTGGAACAAACAGCAAACATTTTGGCGTGAAGTGCTGTCGTATAGCAACTCTGCCGGTAATGAAACGATTCTCTTTGTCATCGACGAAGAGCAGTCCGCCCGCAAACGGAACAATCGCTGGTCTCGTGAGGGATCATTGCTTTCCGAAATTGTTCGCAATCCTGTCGGGGCATACCAGCGATACATGGGTAATCGCAGGTATATCGAGCCACACTCATGGGCAGACACATACATTTGGGGTTTGGCGGTGGCATGGGATTCCACTCGTATTCCAAGCTCGATTCCCTTGCTGTACACCCCGCGTATCGCACGACTTCCGATTATGATTGTCGAAGATGAAACCTTCATTGAGCGAATTGCGC
>DHLT01000088.1:5948-8286 GCA_002405405.1 Ignavibacteria bacterium UBA4661
ATTGAGCGAATTGCGCTCGATTCTGCTCGCAGAGAACTCTCTTACAAGCCGGATAATCCGTATTACTTTCCGACCAAAACCGTGCGCCTTCAGGATTCGAATGTTATTGTTCTTCGTATCCATACAACAGATGGGTTTACCATGCAGAACGAACAATCGATCCGCATTGACTCTACACAACACATGCTTCGTATCCGAAAGACTCAACCTCGTGCCATTCCTACAAACCTTACTCGCGTCGGCAAACTTTTAGTAAGCGAATAAAAACTCACAATAATGCAATCGGGGAATGACATAATTGTATCATTCCCCGATTTTTTGATCTTTTGTCAAGATGCAATCTGATTACTTTGTTACCTCGACTGTACGAGTTGAAACGGTAACAACACTTGCAACGAAACTAATTAAACCGTCAATAAAACTTTGCTCAGTTTTGATAGTATAATTGGTAGCATTGCCAACCATCGTTTTAGTATCAACCTTATTGATAGGTACAAGACCCCACAAAATATACCATTGGCGTTCTTGCTGTACTTGTCCTCCTTGACCACCATTACCGACAACATGTGTATGTGTGCTACAAGCCGTAGCCATACAAGCAACAAGGCATATAGCAATGCCCATACGTAGTTTGCGTACCATAAAATCACCTTTTAGAAGAATGGGTAAGGAAAATAAATGAGCCAATCGATGACTCAAGAGATCGTGCTGTATATTCATTGTATGCTTTTTGCGGAATAATAAAATCTTGCTGAACAAAGCTTTTTGGGGTGGCAAGATAGAGCAGGCGAAAATTGATATTCGAGGAGTCAGTGATTAAGAACTGCTCAACCATACCACCATCTTTCATAAAAGATGTTGTCTTGATTGTCGTTGAATCATACTTTTTATATAAAAACTTCTTGTACTGAGCTACTCGTCGTCGGACGCTAACAACCGAATCAGCATCATCCGATACAAAGGGGAAATTCACTTCGGAAACCATCATTATCGATCCGGTTGTTGTCGAAACACTCATAATTACCGGTATAATTTTTACCGAATCATTCACATTGGTCGCATTAACACGTTCGATAATTGTCTTGAGTGTTGTGCTATCGACCGGGCTATATTCTTTGGGTGGCTGTACCGAAAACTGAACGGATGAAGTTGACCCGACTACAGGCAACGCTACCATGCTACTGTCTACTGTAAATCGCATTTGTATTGGTGCACGCGGTTCGGACGATGAATTACAAGATATTAAAGAGATAACTATAAAAGGCAAAATTATACCCATTACGATATGTCGGATGCTACGTAAGAATATCAGATGCGCTCCTTTTCTCTAATGTATGAGATGATTGTTTATGTCTTTTGCACTAATAGCGTCTCGGATGAGATATTCAGGGTTCACAACAAACGCTCTAGAATAACCGATGAAACAAATTAACACCGAGAGATGACAATGGATTTCGGTGCTATCTCTGGTAAATCTCTTTTGACTATCATACGAGCTAACCATACTTTGTCGCCAATACTTATGTAGCTGTCGAACAACTCCCAGAATAGGATCAACTTACTAAAAAACATCTTCCTTTCAACACTTTTTTTCTATTTTCAAATGCTCGCAAAACATCTTGTTGATCTTCTTCATTGCGTCATATATGACTTCTTTTTCACACATTCATGGCTCATTGTTGCTTCCGATAAGAATTCGACGTGTTATTCGCCATATCGCATTGCAAACAGTATTTTTTTGCCTTGGGTTTGTGATGAGCGGCTGTGCAACAATCTTCAGTCGTTCGAGCAGTACAATTTCCATCAGCGCGCTTGCGGCTGATGACAATACACGAGTACGAATCTCCAATAGAAGCACCAGCGAAGTTGTTTTTGCCGGAACAGTGCCTGTGCAAACAACATTGCCTCGCAAGAATGAATACACCATTCTTATTGAAAAAGATGGCTATGCGCCCAAAACAATTCCTTTGACACACAGAATCAACACCACAACATTTTATAATGGTGGTTTGGCATTGGGGTTTGTTCTTCTTCCTGTTTTAGGTGTCTTGGTAGATTATCTTAGTGGAACATTGTATGAGTTTGAACAAACCGAACTTGATTTCACGCTAGACCCTGCAGTAGCAAGTAGCGCGGGACAATTGCTCGGTACTCCTCGCGCTTCGAAAACTCTTCGCGCCGAAAGCGAGACTCATCTCATGCTCGAGCGTCTGCGTAAAATACAGCAATCGGCAGAACAAATTCCACAAAGAACAACTCCTCAAAAAGCACGGGAGAAATAACCATGAGTACATGCTCTCCTCATACCACACATCAACCCTTGGTTACTGTAACATTA
>DHLT01000088.1:8500-9317 GCA_002405405.1 Ignavibacteria bacterium UBA4661
AGTGCTTGCATTTCTTTTGTGCATGAGTACCACACTTTTTGCTCAAGACAGTATCACCGACAGCGTCTCCACGCATGACAGCAATCTACAGAAGCCGAGCTTTCGCCTTCTTGTTGATGGAGGACGCGTATGGACACCGATTGCTCCCGAAGACACAACCCAACTTTTTCGATTTGGTATAAGTTTGGGTGTTGCACCAAAAGGTGGTTTAGATTTTGTCAATCGGATTAGCACCGCGCAGAATCAAAGTGTTCTGCTTCCTCTCACTGCGGGATTTCAAGCAGGAATCCGGATTTCACCTCATTGGGAAGTTGATATACGAATGCCCATTGATGCTGATGGTTATGACCCCGGTGCTACTCTGCGCTTACATGACGCCCTGATTCCCAAAAATCCTCCTAATCAGGATATTAAAGTTAAACAGAAAGGTCTTTTTGCCGGTTCGATTATGGCTGGCTTTCGCTATTCGTCTGCGCCCTATAATCGCTCCGGTTTTATGTGGTCGTTTGGTGGCGGAGCAATGGTGGTATATCGTGGCGGCTACACAATTGTGTCACCTACAGCCGAGATTCTTACCATGCCGGAACAAATCAAGGTACACCCGACTTTTTATTTTGTTCCGCAGTATCGGCTACGGTTTAGCAATCACTTTAGTGCTACTATGGAATTTTTGGGAATNNCAATTCGTGTCCGCCGGTTCTTTGCGGCTACACTCGTTGTCTGTCTATCATTTTACGTTGTCGTATCACTTTTGAGCGAGCATTCAAGGTTGTTTTCAATAGCTAAAAGAGAGTTCTTCTTTTCTCTTTTCTCTTTT
>DHLT01000088.1:9419-15490 GCA_002405405.1 Ignavibacteria bacterium UBA4661
TCTTTTCTCTTTTCTCTTCTTCTTCTTTGTTCTTTCTTCTTTTCTCTTTTCTCTTTTCTCTTTTCTCTTCTCTCGCTCTCTCACCACATTTGATACGCACGTCGTGCATACAACGCAAGTGACAGTGTCATCATAGCAAGGGCAGACGTAATCGCTATGTGCATAAACCACTCCGGTAATGAAAGTACCGCACTAATCAGCACAGCGGCAATGCACTGCACAGCAACCTTGCCCGGGTAATTTGATGGAAGCACCATATTCAGTCGTCGCGCTACGACAATGCCCGCAACAAGGATGATAATATCACGCCCTACCACGCACAACACAAACCACAAAGGCAATTTACCCATCAGCACCAATGCTACTACCGCCCCCCCTACAAAGACTTTGTCTGCAAGCGGATCAATGATTTTTCCGGCTTCGGTAATTTGATCGAGCTTTCGCGCTAACCAGCCATCAAGCAAATCAGTAATAATCGCTGTAATTCCTAGCCAAAATGCTATGAGATACTGCTCATGAATAATGACATAACATACCGGCACTGCCAGCAGCAGTCGCACAGCACTTAACCCATTAGAAAGATTGTACGGCGATGGAGCAGTCTTTTGTTCATTGTTGGAAGAAGATGCTATATTCATGATAGGGCATAAATAAAAATGTACGATATCAGCGTTATTTCTTGTTGAAGTAAAATTTTTATGAGAGTAAAATTATTACCTGACATTGTTCGTGGGACTATGTTCAAATTCGATAATTTTGTAGGATTCGCATGATACTTTTTTGTGCCGGGTGGTTGCGCTTTTATTTTTCCACACCCCTTAACTTTTGATTTCGTTGGACGATACCTATGATTGCATGGTATACCTAAACTATCATGTTTCTATGGTATTTTTCAACAATACATCTTTCGTATGTAGTTGCTCCTTGTTTGATATGACCCTATCCCTGCTTTTTCCTTTTGTTGGAAAACTGCGTCTTCTTGCGCGGGAGGGTGGGGTGTATCCAATCTCTTCTGTTTTGAAAAAGTATTGTCGCAGTCTTTGTTTTCATGTCTTCATTTGTGCGATCTTTTGCTTTTGTATTCCACAGTATTTGACGGCACAATGTACGGTTACTCCGCTGACTATTGAACAGCGTCTCCAGTCTGCCGACATCATTATCGAGGGACATATCGAGCATCAATTCACGATGCGACCGAATGATCGCGGACTGATTTACACTGTTCATATCATTGCACCAACCAAGCATTTCAAGGGTGCTATTGAACCTTCACTTGCTCGTTTTCGGCAACATTTTGCTTTGCTTGATTCTTCTGCTCGCATCGCACTTATCACGGCAGGAGGTCAGTATGGCGAAACCATTCTCAAAGTCAATCCTGAAATCAACCTCCATATTGGTGAGCGTGGATTGTTCTTACTCAAACCCGCCGGTGCATTGCTTTCTGCCGCTATCCGCGATGAAATGTCTATCAAGAAATTCTCTCCGATTCTTTCCGGTAGAGTTTTATCTGCGCCGGATTATTCTGTTTTAGCTGAGTTACCCTTATCAGCAGCTTATGTTACCACCGAGGGCATACAATCTTTTTTAAAGTATGATGATGCTTTGCCTGTTGCAACTGATGTCTTTACACTCTACGACGATATACCTGCGTTGCATCGTTTGGTTGAACAATCAGCAGGGCAGGTGGCACGTACAGTTGCTGAGATGACATCACCTTCGGGCATTCTGTCTGATAAATCTGCCGAGATAACACAAACGGCAACAATTACCTCGTTATCGCCGACGACAATTTCTGCTGGAACTCAGAGTTTGCTGACAATTCGCGGAACAAATTTTGGCACACAAACAGGGCAGGCGGGTGTTCAATTTCAGAGTGCAGACAATATTTCCCTTACTTATAATACTGCTCCAAATTCTGCCATTGTTTCGTGGTCGCCAACACAAATTACGGTCATAGTACCGTCTAATTCGGGTACCGGAGCTGTGCGGGTTATTTTGTCGAATGGCACAATTATTACAAGCCCTCAACCGCTCACGGTGAACTTCAATCTGCTGAACAATGTGAATGCTCAAGGTGCAGGTGTGCGTACCAATCTTGTTAATCGCAATAGCGCGGGTGGTTACACGATCCTACCTAACCAAAGTTTTCAACTAAACACCCCTGCGTACTTTGCTTTTTTGCGGGCATTGTCAGCATGGCGTTGTACTTCGGGCGTGAATTTTCGTATTTCTACGAGTTCATCCTTAGCTTCCAACACGGTTGTCGATGGAAATAATGTCGTCAGTTTTGTGAATAGTTTCACCGACACAGGTCTCGGAACTTCTGCTTTGGGTGCAACATACAGTTACTATGGCTTTTGTGTTGTCAACAATATCAACAATGTCTTTGTTACAGAATTTGATACGGAATATATCACCGCACCTCTCAACGGCAATTTCTCTTGGGATTTTGGCACGACACCTGCGCAGAACCAATTTAATTTTTACAGTGTTGCTCTCCATGAATTTGGTCATGCACACCAGCTAGGGCATATTCTAAACCCTTCCTCGATTATGTATCCAATCGTTGCGAATGGCACGGTTCTACCTATTGATGCCGGTGCACGAAGCGGATCAAACGAAGTGATCAGTTCGTCAATTTTCTTCAATCAGTGTAACCAGACAAATATGCGTCAGGTACTGACATCGGATTGCGACCTGAGCGCGTTATTACAAGCTCCTTTAGCTCCTACTCTGTCCTCGCCTGCCGATAGTGCGATCAACCAACCAACCAATCCGCTTTTGCAGTGGAATGCAGCTCTTGGTGCTGTTACATACGATGTTCAGTTGGATACGACGATACAATTTACTCGTCCTCTTTCGAGCCAGACCTTGATTTCTGCAACATCGATTCAGTTCTTTAGTCTTTTGACCAATCGTCGCTATTTTTGGCGGGTACGTGCCGTCAATACCGTAGGCGCAAGTCCTTGGTCAGTGCGGTCATTTTCGACACAAGGTCCTCAACCACCGGCAGCACCGATTTTGAATGCGCCCCTAGATGGTGCAAGCGGACAGGCACTGTCTTTAGCGTTTTCGTGGGCAATTGTTTCCAATGCCGACGCTTATGAAATTCAAATCGCTGATAATCCTAATTTCTCGCCAATCTTTGCAGGGCAGTCAGGACTAACGACAACAACATTCAATGCGTCCGGTTTGCAGGCATCAACACAATATTATTGGCGGGTTCGTGCTACAAATCAAGTCGGCATCAGCAGTTGGTCGCAGAGAATTTTTACAACACAAGGACCGCCTGCACCCAATCCCCCAATCCTTTTGTCTCCGGCAGATAATGCGGTCGATATTCCTGTGTCAGCCGTTGCGAGTTGGCTTCCGGTGCAAGGTGCTTCGATTTATAATATCCAAATTGCCCGATCATCGGATTTTAGTTTTTTGGAATTCGACCAAATGATTTCAGGAAATACTTCGTTCCTGATGACCGATTTATCGCCAAATACAACATATTTTTGGCGAGTACGTGGCTCGAATGATATGGGCATGGGCGCATGGTCAACAGCACGACGATTTACGACGCAAGCTCCGCAGCCACCTGATGCTCCTATTTTGTCTTTCCCTGAAGATGCATCTCCACGAGAAAACATCAATGTTACACTTACATGGGTTGCCGCTCTTGGGGCAACGAGTTACGATGTTCAAGTGTCAACGAGTGCAACATTTGCAACATCAGCAACTGTTTTCGATCTACAGCGGTATAATCCTCCTTCACCGAATGAAGTTCGTGCTCTGCCAATTTCAGGATTGCGATACAGCACGAATTATTTTTGGCGTGTACGCTCAGTCAATGCCAATGGTGTTAGCCGTTGGGCGCAACGAGCATTTACGACTATGGCACAACCGCCACCGGAAATACCAACGATTATCAGTCCTCCGAATGAAGCAATTAATCAGTCGATTATCAATTTGAATTTACGATGCAGTCCGGGCGCAGGGGCAGAGCGGTACGATGTTGATGTATCACTATCTTCAGGTTTTACCCCATTAGTTTTTGCTCAACGTGGTATCACCAGCACGAGTGCTCGCATATCGGTGACCCTACAAACAAGTACGGTTTATTTTTGGCGTGTACGTAGTTCGTCCGTTTCCGGCGTTAGCCCTTGGATACAAGCAACCTTTGCCACATTAGCTTCCGATGGCGGTGGCGGTGGCGGAGGAGGAGGTGGTGGTAATGGTGGGTCGCAATTCAATATACTCACCCCCATACAGGGTTCGACTATACCTACGACGACCATTGCAACATGGACAAGTACGGTTGATGCAACATTTTATCGGGTAGAGTTATCTACCAGTCCAACATTTATTCCCAATGCCTTTCGTTATGTTACCCCTCGTACTTCTGTTATTATGGAAGGTTTAACGGAGGGAAGAACCTATTATATGCGCCTGCAGTCCGGCGACCCAACAAATACGGGCGATTGGAGTGGCACACGGATATTTAACACCATGTCGCTCCCACCTCAAGTTCCATTTAATCTTACTCCATTTGACAATGCAGCAAATCAACTCCTAGAAACTCCTTTGCGGTGGACAACATCCCTGAATGTTGATGCTATTCATATTCAACTTGGTACCTTAGCGACACCGCTTGGCTCCATTGCTAATGTTCTTACGATTGATCCTGCATCGCTAATCATTAATGATTCTACCTTGCGAACTGCACCACGTATTACCCAACGACTTCAAGAATTACGGGGGTATTATTGGCGAGCACGCGCTCGGCGGGGAACGGCTTGGAGCGAATGGTCGCCTGTTCAAACATATTATACAGGTCAAGTTATTGCTAATTCAGTTCGTCCTTCGATGTCGAACACAGATTTTATTAGCAGTGTTTTGGCAATGCCAAATCCTGCCACACATACCACCACGATTCGCTGGCAGCAAGAAAAGCCTGCAGCTGTTCGTCTGGAAGTCGTGAGTTTGACCGGACAGATCCTCCTCTCTGAAGCACTTTCATTTTTTCATGCAGGCACCCATGAGCGTGTCCTCGACTTACAACATCTTGCATCAGGCTCCTATTTTCTTCGCATTCATTCTGGTACCAATACTGCGAGTATTCCTCTCTTGGTTTTCCGATAAACTTATGCTATGTTAAAGCATAATCGTTTTTTCGACCACCGCACCACCATTTTTTTCATGTATAGTTTGATATTCCTCATGCGGTTTTTCTGCCTTCTTTTTTTTCTTCTTGGGTGGAATTCTTTACTTGCTCAACAAGCCATGTCCCGCTCCCGTCCACTATCTTCTTGGGGTTCATCAGCTGAATTCATACAATTAGGTATTTCCGCTGCTGCCCGAAAACTTCCTGAGAACAACTTTTATCACCCTCTTCTTTTTTCTTATCATGCTGAATGGCTACATTCGGATACTGTTTTTTCTTCTCCTTTTTTATCAACTTCGTGGGTTGCAGAACTTTTTTTCTCTCCGGCACGCTTTTCTTCTAATAAGGAATTATTCTCTACAGTTGAGTTTGGTGCTCTTGGTGGCATTCAATTACAATGGAATTTTTCATCAAAATGCAGTGCTTACACTCAAATTGTAGCGGGACCTTTCTTTTTTGCCGGACGCACGCGACGACAATCCTATGGATTTCTTTTCTCAGATAATCTAAGTTTTGGAGTACAGACATTATTTAACAATCACCTGATTCGGGCAGAAATTCGCTTTCGACATTTGTCAAACGCAAGCACTCGTAAACCCAATGATGGTATCGACAACATCTTTTTTGTCATTGGCATTGGTTTATAGTCCATACTCACTCTCAGATTGTTTCACGTGAAACACTTGCACAATATTTTCGCAGGGGGCATTGAATATTTTGAACGCAAATCAGCAACACAATGCAGAAGACATTCAAGCATCCTCAAGCAACTGTTCTTCGCAACCTTGAATCCATGAATGTGCAAAAAACACCACAAAGCAGGCGGTCGAAAGATTGTATCTTTGCAGAACGAAGAAAATATTTATCAACTACCGACAAACAAGATGATGGAAAACCCGGAAGAAATGGGGAAACAACC